>JAHJJF010000016.1 GCA_018823135.1 Pseudomonadota bacterium | reverse complement strand
GAGCCTTGTTTCATCAGGCAATTGCACCTCATTAATGATATGGTCATCGGCGCCCATGGCAATGCCTTTATCATACCAACTCCTGGCCTCATCACCTTTTCCGAAATGCGAATAGGCACCGGCCAGCTTGATTGCGGCATTCCCTCCAGCCGAATATTTATTTTCATCGGCGAACTCCGCGAGAATAGCCAGGTTCTCCGGGGTGACCGGCATACGGCTCAATTGACTGAGGAGGATCATTCTTGCCAGATAGGTATTGGGCGCAAGCCGTTTTAACTGGTCAAGAATTGCCGCACCATCCCACAATGTTTGATAAATTTTAAAAACTCCTTCCTCTGCAGCATAGTTAAACACCGATCCCTCAGGGCGCGCATTGATGTAGTCCTCAAGAAGTTTAATATTCTCCCTGGTCGCAGCTATTGTATTAACGGTTGTAAAGCCATAGACCTCTGCCTGCATCGGCCACTCTTGCACGACAAAGTCATTGCCTGCATGCTTATCATTAAAAACAATGACGGTTGCACTTTCCAGCGATTGTTCCGCCAGGTGCGCAGCGGCGGCCAGGCTTTCCTTGCCCAGATCATATTTTGCATCCGCCTGACGATAGCAGACAAAGGCCAAAAGGCTGACCGCGGCAAACAATACCATGGGAAAAACCAGCCAGCGCTTTCGATACGAGATGTCCTTCTTCGACGGAGCCAAAGCAACAATAAACCCGGCGATGATCATTGAAACAACCGCCGTCATCCCCACAAGAAAGGTCTTGAAGTATGTGTATCCCAGCGAGGATGTCTCCTTTGATTGATCAAGCACTTCACTGATCAGGAGGAAGTATTTTTCAAATGAAATTTCAAAAAAATACACAACCAGCGTCATTGCAATGCCGAAAACACCGCCCAGCAGAAGGCATTCCCCCGGGTTTGCCGAGTAATCCCTGCCGCCCTGCTTCCATGAGGACAAGTCCCCCAGCCAGCCCGTTTCTCCAAAAACATACCATGCCAGACCATAGAACAACCCGTTGACAAGGCAGAGTGCCGATAATGAAAAATGCAGCTCGTCCGTTGAAAAAACTGCAAGATACGATGTACCCGGTCCGGGCCTGATTCCCAGCTGCGAAAACAGGAAGTCCACCGCAATGAGTATAAGGATGGCAGACACAATTTTAGCGATGCTCAACCCTTTTCGTTGATGTTTTTTGACGATCTGCGGATTTAAAAAGATCGCCGCAAAACCCAGCGCCGTAATCCCAAGCAGGCCGGCAATGATCAGCGTCGCAGTCATAGTTGCCTGCAGCGACTGAGCAATGGTTGCCATCTTTTCAAAATCCTGCTGTTCAGTGACACTGAGAAGAGCTTGTCCATGGGTCGGCATGGAAATACTCATCAAAATGGCTGTTACCGCATACCCGGATATGGCGCCTGCCGCAGCCAGGAGAGTGATAAAAATAAATTCCCTTTTCACGCTTACCCCTTCGGGTTGCTTCCAATCCCTGTTTTATCTCGCCGATACCATGCGCAATATTTCAAGCAAACACAAAAAGCTACCGACACGACCTTGTTGCTTTTAATGAAACCTGTTTCCCCTGACTCAATTCTTGCCGCCCTTGACAGCAACTCCTCTTTTCTGCAACAATTGGGATGCATTCTTGACCATAACTTTTAATATGACTCTTAAGAATTCTCAGCTGTTTTATGCGCCCACGCTGAAAATAGTTTAGAACCCCTTTTTCATTAATTTATAAATACTTGGAGTAGATGCAGCTATGAGCGAATTTAAAAATGAATGGGACCAGGACATGGCCATGGAGGTCCTGAAAAATCCTTCTGTTGACAGCGATCTCTGGTCGGAAGCGGTAACCTGGCTCCTGCTCCATGGCCCCGAGGATATAAAGGAAAAGCTTCTTGAGGCATCCGGACATGCGACCCGAAATTGCTATCCGGAACTCAAACCAACCGGGTACACCGAGGACGGCACCCCCTGTTATAACACCGCGCAGCTCGCTGAAACGCTGGGAATCACCGAAGAAACGGTTATTGAAAAAATCGCTGAACTGGAGAGCGAACACGAAAGGAGTTATCTCCTGAACCCCGATGAAGCCATTAAGCTCCAATGACTGACGGGCATTTCGAAAGGCGGATACTTAATTACCCCCTGTCCCGATTAACCGGTCGTTATCGGAATACGCATCCGCCTCAAGCTTTGGGAGTCTCGTTGCCTTCAAGCCGCGCCGTTTCCAGGTCGAGCCTCTTGCCGATAAAATAAGCGTGAACCAGGGAAACCGCCCAGCAACCGACGATCAGTGCCAGACTGAGACGCTCCAGCGGTGAATTGCCGATCCTGGACGACTGGGCGCTGAGTTTGACGATTTTTTCGATATCAATGGTTCCCTGCCCAAGGTCCGGACCCAGTTGCTCCAGGATATACGGGATTCTCTGCAGCGCGCTGTACATAATGCCCCCCACGCCCAGCAGGGCACCGGTTATGTATGCTGCGCCGCTTAGCAATCGCCCGAGTCTTAACTGCCCTGCCCCCGGAAAAACCAGCCCGGACCAGAATAACCCTTGATATGCCTTTTTCATATTCCCTCTTATACAAACGAAATTGATACTCCCTGCGGCAGGAAAGCAAAACCTTTGAGCCGCGCAGGGCCTGAATGGGAACTCAATCCATAAGTTCTTTGCCTATGGAAAATGCCTGTCCCAGGTGTTTGCCGATTCCGTGATATGCCCTTTCAGGCGCTGCAAAAAGAAATGGCTTCAGCTTTTCAATGGAAGGGAGGCCCTTTTCGCCGATTACCTCCTGATCAACCTTGATATCGATAATTTCTCCGATAAATTGCGTATGCAAGCCAATCTCAATAGTATGGATCAGCTTGCATTCAATAATCATTGGAAATTCATCTATATAGGGGGCGTCAACCAGTTCGCTCGGCACTGGAGTCAATCCGGTTCTGGCAAACTTGTCTTCTTTGGCACCGGTTGCAATCCCGAAATAATCCACCTCTTTTACATATTTTTCTGAAGGAACATTAATCGTAAAGGCCTTGCGCTCTACGATATTGCCGTAAGAGTAGGTAGCCTTGCGAAGTGATACCGAAACCGCCGGCGGACTTGAACAGCAGATGCCGCCCCAGGCCGCGGTCATTACATTGGCCTTTCCCTCTTTATCATAGGTTGCAACACAGAGTATCGGGTTCGGATACAGAATTGATTTGGCTCCCAGAGACTGTTTCATCTTTGTTCTCCTTAATACGTTTCTATATATACTTATTTATGGAATCATAAAATCGTTGGGCCACCTTGGTGTAGCCTGCGGCATTCGGGTGAATCCTGTCACTCATGAGCTCGGGCTTGTTCTTGATGCCGCCAAGAATGTCAGGGATGAAAACCGCGCCTGTCTCCTTGCATAATTTTTCATAGCCATCAGCATACCCCCGGTCCAGAAAGGCGAACCTGATACCGCCGACCACCACCAGTACTCGCTGATTTTGAATGGTTTCAATTATGGTTTTCAGTCGAGCAAAAGCGGTATCTTTTGCCACTCCCTGCAGGAGGTCGTTGCCGCCAAGGGTTATGAGGACAACCCCCGGTGATTTGGAAAGCACATCCTGCTCAAGCCTGGCAAGGGCAGTTTCGGTGGTGTCCCCGGGAATGCCGGCGTTAACCACCTCTCTTCCAAGCAATTGCGCCAGCTGGGACGGATAATCAAGGCCCTTGGCAGCGCCGGTCCCAAAGGTCAGGCTGTCACCGAAACAGATAATGGTATCTCCCACCGGTTCGACATTTTTTATCTCCCAGCCGGAAAAAAAAGCCCGGTAGCCGGAAATGGCAACACCGATAAGAATAAGAAAAATTATGGTTTTTTTCATACGGGTTCCATTAGTATGGTTAAATGTGCTACATAAAAAAAATACGCCAAAAGCCCCGGGCTTACAACAAGACATTTCATAAACAACAAAAATAGCGGTGACAAACATGCTAATCAATCCTGAACGCCTTGCGGATATTTTCGTGCAATTATGTGAAACCGACAGCCCTTCTACTCAGGAAGGCCCGGTCCTGACCTTTTTAAAAAACATCTTTTCCGGACTTGGCCCCACTGAAATATACGAAGACGGCTCTGCAGCGCAAACCGGCGCCGAATGCGGCAACCTGATTGTCCGTTTTGATGGCGGCTGCAGCCAATACCCGCCGGTTCTGTTCAATTGTCACATGGATACGGTCAAGCCCGGCAAGGGCGTCAGGGTAATACGTGATGGCTCGCGTTTCAGCAGCGCCGGCGATACCGTGCTCGGCGGAGACGATAAGTCAGGTATCGCCATTCTCATCGAAGCGATACGAGTTATCCAGGAAAAAAACCTTGACCACGGTTGCGTGGAATTCGTTTTCACAACCTGTGAGGAAACAGGTCTGCTGGGCGCCAAGGCCCTGGATCATACAAAACTGCGGGCCAGGATCGGCTACGCCCTTGATATGGATTGTGTTGATCAGGTGATCATCAATGCCCCAACCGCCAATAAAATTTCTGTGGAGATAACCGGAAAAGCGGCCCACGCCGGACTCAATCCGGAACAGGGGATTAACGCGATTCAGATCGCCGCCCAGGCAATTGCATCAATGAAACTCGGCCGTCTTGATCATGAAAGTACTGCAAATTTCGGGATTATTGCAGGGGGTGAAGCAACCAATATAGTCCCGCCCCTTGTCCGCCTTGAAGGTGAGGCGCGGAGCCATTCCGAAGAAAAACTTATGAGATATACCGCTGCCATTGAAAATGCCTTTCAGGCCGCGGTTGATGGCTGGAAGGACCCTGCTGGCAAGGTCGACGGCAAACCCTCTGTAAAAATTACCGTAACCCGGGAATATCCCGTATTACAACTGTCACCTGAAAGCAAGGTCATCAAAAGGGTGCGGAAGGCGGCCTCGGCGATAAACAGAACCATCACCCCGGTCAGCACCGGCGGCGGCAGTGACGCCAACATCTTGAACGGCTACGGCATTGAAACGGCAATCATCGGCACCGGCATGAAAAAAGTCCACACCACGGATGAATATATCGACCTTGAGGATATGGTGCGCACCGCCGAGCTTGTGGTTGGAATTATCACCGCCCCTTAAAATTTCTCAGTCATACCGCCTCGCCGACTTTCCAACGACAATCTTTTTTTCTCAACTTGACATGGATCAAGGATTTCCTTTGCAAACTCCGCTTATAATGGGAGCATATAAAAAAACTACAAAAGCCTCAAGGAGGTCCATCCATGAAAAAAACATCCCTTTCCGAAACCGCTGTTTTTGAAGACAGCGGCATCAAAAAATTCCTGGTACACGACTCGCCCTGGTTCAAGATAATCAATTTCAACATCAAGGCAGGCAAGACGTTTCCGATCCACTCCCATAATCTTGAAGGACAGCTGAGCATGCTGATCCTTGAAGGTACCGGCGAATTCCTTGGAAAAGATTCGGCAATGCCTGCCAACCCAGGGGACATCCTGATCTCGGACATCAGTGAACCCCACGGCGCCCGGGCCATCACCGACCTGCGGATCCTGGTGACTATTGCGCCGCCGATCTGAGAGGAAAAATAAAAACAGTATACAGGTCGAAAGCAGACCGATGTCCAGGGCACGAACAATGTTTGCAGATTAAGCTGCAGCAGCTTCACAGGATAGATATACTTTTTGCCGATGGGATTTTTGGGGTTTCGCGGAAGCTGTTGCAGGAATTCTCACCATTGATCTGCCCAGACAGACTAACAACCCTCCCTGCCGGATCTTTCTTTTTATCTACTCCCGGGCGTGATATAGAAATCAGAGGGCGGGCCCGGAACTCGGCTATCTGCTTTACTCTATCAAGCAGAAAAGGCCTATTGCTTTCAATAGAAAATGCTATTATTTCAAAATGTTAAAAAGGTTTTCCTATTGCTGCTATCACACAACCATCTTATATTCAGCCATTTTTGTTCGATAGAATTATTCCTCTGCACCCGAATACCTCCTCCAACGCTTCTCACCTGTTATCACAACCCTCCCTTCGACAGACAGGGCTTCCAAGGCGCGTTTGACGCGATGACGGTCTAGCTCCGGAGCGGTGCGGGAATGTATATCACTGATGGCTGATCCAGGGTACCTGCGAATATCTTCCACAATAAGAGCTTTCAATCTGTGGGGCTCTATCAGGCTGAGTGTCGTAGCGCTGGAAAAATCCAACTCGCGAAGCAGTCCAGGGTCAACAAAGTAACGAGTTGCCTGTGTTTTTCCTTTTTGCTTAACTACCCCAAAATTCTGTAACCGCCCCATCCAGCTTGACAATCCTGCAATATCACCAAGCTCAAGCTGCCCAGCCAATTCACGGGCTGTAAGGCTGTCATGCTGAGCCAACAATCCGAGAGTGATCCGTTCGCGCTGATTCAGCTGCCATGCCTGGTCGGCTTTTGAGATAAACTCGATAATTTCAGGCTTCAATACCCTTTTACGAACAACCACCTCGACTCGATCCGGACCTTCACGCAGTTCCGGCACCGGCCGGGCCTGGGAAAGAAGCACTTCGTACATCCGGTCAAAACCGCTTCCCTCCCTTTCCATGAGCTTCAGGTCGTGAAATACCCTGGCCAGATGTTCATTGCGCCGCACCGTTGTATGCAGAATATTACGGGGTGTGACCCCTAGCGGAAGCAATCCCGGATTAACCACTTCCAGAGCATCCACACGAAGGTTCAAAAAAATATCGCCCCTCTGTGTATAGGGGCGATGCACCAAGGCATTGACCAGCAGTTCTCGGACAACCACTTCATCATAGACAGGGAGAGTGGTCCGGAAAAGACCGGACGGTAATTCATATTGTTCACGAAAATCCGGGATATTCTGCCACACCGCCTCGATCAATTCCATGGGTGAAAGACTGTGATCATCCCACACCAGCTTGTTGACCCTTTGGGCGCGCTCATCGTATTTCAGAAACTGTACAACAGGGGCAGTACCGAGCATTGCCCGCTCCTGCCTTCGGCCAACGCACAGAATACCAAGATTTGTGAGCAAATCGTCAGCCGCCAGCATGTAATGCTCCAGGAGTTCCTGCTCGTTTTTTCCTTCACGGATGACTTCACTCGATCAGATGCCCGGATGCCAGCGACAAAGGAAGCAAGCTTTCCAGAATCAACGCGACTCTGACTTATTCGAAGTGTTGTCAATGTCTCCCAGGGTTGGGAACTCCGCTCATCAAGCAGACGTTGAATATCATTGCCGATGAGCGGCTTGCAGTCATCGGCAATCCGCATGTAATAGCGCCCGTCAGTGGTCGAAGCAGGGGCATGCGCCCTGGCAATACGAAGCTCAAGACATTGTGAACCTTTGTCGGCATAGAGCACCTCCAGAGCTATCGTCACGTTAACGGTCAACTCGCCAACACGCTTGACGATCTTTTCCAAAAGTTTGGGCGGAAGAATCTGGCCTTCGGGTGGTTCTCCTTTCCCGTCTTCGATACCAATGATGATCCGGCCACCCCTGGCATTGGCAAAACAGACACAATCTTTGGCCAGCTCGCCCCAGTCGGCTGTTTTGCCTGTAACGGTACGTAATGATTTATGTTCGGTATGCTGATCTTCAGTTATCATTTCAATACCCCCCCTTAAACGAATGCATATTCGTCAGTCAATCTTCAACTCCTCGATCGAGCCGTTGCAGCCGCTTCACCGGAAAATGCTCTGTTTTCCTGATGGGATTTTTGGGGTTTCGCGGAAGCTGTTGCAGGAATTCTCACCATTGATTCGCCCAGACAGACTAACAATCCTCCCTGCAGGAATAAAAAACTCAGGAAAATGTCTCAGGAATTTCCTACACCATACTTAAACAATCAATGCGGGGGTCTCGGCACTGTTGAACCCAAACGTCTCCATCTCGAGCGAAGTTGAAACGCGGGTCGTTTACAAAATTACCGAAGGGCAATTGTTCGGTCGCTCTGACTTCAACCTTAAACCGAGCATCGGTCGAACATAGAACAATGGAGCTGCCCGGCGACAGTTGCCGCGCATGTAGAGTTTCCACCTCAATGGGTGCTTCCAACCGGAATCTTGCACACTGTGGAGGTGGAACCGCCTTACTCCCATGCTCTGCCGAAAGAAGATGAAGCCATTCAAGAGTCGACGCTGAAACCGAAGCTGAAAGTGCTTTCACTGTGGTAGGATCCAACAAAGCCGTTCGAATCCTCGAGACACTTGCAGCGGGATCTTTTACAAAGCTGCTCAACTCAACGGCCGCTGCGCGGGATCGCACTCCTGCCAAGAAGACTTTGGCAGCAGCTTCTGTTGGTAAACCGAGTTCCACGAGAAGGCCCACCTTGGCAAGAGTTTCAACCCTATTCTCTTCGGCCAGCTTGTTGAGTTTCTGGGCAATCGCGTGGAAAAGCCAAGGAAGCTGGTAGCCATAAAGGCCGGTGCAAATACCCGTGGCATCATCTCCACAAGTTTCGACGATCATTCTCAATGAGCCCCCACCGAGCCATTGAGGGCGAATTTTGTCCAACTGCTCCTGTTCAGGCATCCCTTCGACAATGACCTTCGCATGTTGACGAGCCCAAGCCTCAAACTCCATGACCAACAAGCCTATTGCGTCGGCGTCAGTTCCAGAGGCTAAACAGCGATCCACCATTTCGCGAAATATATCCAACTGATTGAATGCCAAAATACCGACCGACAAGGGAAGACCTGAGGAAATAACGGCTCGCCGCGCCTCGGACGAAGGAACCTTCCGTTGCACACCTGCAGCTCGAGCCTTCAAGAAGTTTATCAATTGATCATCATGGGCAGGTTCCCGCCTGGCTCTCTCTTGAATGGCCGCAAGTGAATCTCGAAATGCATCATCCACCCAGTCGACATTTAGCTCGAGGGCGTCACCCTTGTATGCGACATGCAACGCCAACAATTGATCGTCAATCCAGTCCATAACTCCTTCCACGTTCACTCTCTCTTCGCCGCATCGATCAAAGCTGTCGTTCGCTGCCATCTCCAATAGGATCGCGAATGGAATCCCAGCATCAGCGGCAATTTTGAGCATATACTGTACCACCTGAAGTATACCGCTCTCCACCTGATCTAGATGAACGATATCAAAATAGTTTGTAGCAGTTGCCTCATCGTTTCGAACGTTCCAAGCGCTACGGGTTCCGTCAATTGCGAACAGAATCTTGCCTTCACCATCTACAAACGCTCTGCCAGCACGTCCGCAAATATTCCAAAAATCACGTTTACTGATCTGCAAGTTAGCACCGATGAAAGTTGTAGCAACGATAACGGAGGAGATACCTATGTTCACTCCTTGTCCCAGCGTCGTAGTTGCGACAATTATCCTTGGAGGATGCTTTGCCATAAGCTTTTCTAAGGCAATCCGAACCTGTGGAGGTAGTTTATTGCTGTGGCACACGACTCCCAGACGTGCTGCTGAGATTTCCAACGAATTATCGCCAAGCTCTTCTCTGCAAACTGCATCAAGAAGCCGCCATTCTGTATCAGGCCACTCGTGAACCGGTGCTTCAGGACCGAGAGAAAGCATCACCGCTCGTACCATTGACGGCACCCACTGAGCTTGTCCAGCGAAGATCAAAACAGGACCAAGTGTTGCAAGTCGAGTGGCTGTTGCCGCAACGGCCTCCGTTTTGTTCATAGGAAAGACGCGTGATTTAATTGTTCCTTTGGGTGTCACATGAGGCACCTTCTTGAACTCGATAAAATGTGGATTAAAACTACGTTCCTCCCCTAACCATTCAATTGTGACACCTGTTTTTCTCCATTGAAGAATTCCTCGTCTCTCGGCTGATGGCTTCCAACTCGATTTCACCAAAGCATCAGGGGTTCCACCGACCCAAGCTGCCAAGTCCTCGGCGTTTGGTAGGACAGCCGAAAGTAACAGTATTCTTGCGCCACGTACGCGAGCCAAAAGGCGTAAGTGTTCGAGGAACATTTCGTTTCGAACATTCCGTTCATTTTCCCCTAGAAGATGGCCTTCATCGATTACAACAAGTTTTACTTGCTCCAAAAGTTCAGGTGAAGCCCGCAGCATAGCTTTGGTTTTTTCGGGGGTGGCGATGGTGATATGGCCCTCATTAAACAGCTCACGATCCACACCACTGAAACGTGACCCACCATAAAGGTGCGAAACGGAATATCCCAATGGTGCCAGGGTCTTGCTGAAGGTTCTCTCCAATTCGAATGCGAGCGACCGGAACGGTGCGAGATATAGAACCTTTGCGGTTGGATCAGCCCGTAGTGTGTGGAGGATCGCCAGTTCTGCGACTCTGGTTTTTCCTGCGCTGGTTCGGAGGTTGATTACACCACCTAGATTCTGCGGATTTAGAGCAAGCTGTAAAGCTACTGTCTGAGACGGCCACAACTCAATCACTGGTGGCTTTTGGAAAGCAAGGAGCTTCACATAACTGTCCACCTGTGCCTTGCCATCCGGCTCAAAGAAAGGTGGCAGTACAGTCCACAAAGACCCGCTAGCATAGTCCTTGAGCATCAACCGCAACAGACGAGCAAGCCACCAAAAGGCCGGATGTGAAGCTCCTTCGCTGATTGTCATTGCGTCACAAAGGGTCGTATCCGCAATCGCGAGAATTTCGGCTTGGCCGGAGATAGCGTGTTCCGTCGCTATTGATAATGAGCGAGCCACACATATTGTTATAGCCCAATCGTCGAACTGATTTTTTTCGTAAAAGACCGGAACTGGAGCAAGCAATACCTCATTTAATTTGTCGATTAGGTGTGTTCTATCCTTCCGTAAAAATGAAGCAATGATTCCAGCCGAAGGCGTGATCGCTTCTATGTTTTTGATTAGTACAAATGCCCTAGAGTATTGGCCGCAAGCATAGAAAGCCATAGCACCAATTAGACAGTGCATCGCACTTGCTTGATTGGTCGCAATCTCTGTGCTGTGTGCCGATTCAAGTATATCTGCGGCGGCCTGCAACTCCACATGGCCTTCGGCTGTTGCATTCCGTTCAACCAGGCTGCAACCGGCGGCCAATAGCCCATAAGCAATAAACGTGACCCGATCATCAAGGTCTGATTCAAAATTTGGGAAGTTTGCGGGGTCTTCGCGTACCTCTCTTAAGACCTGCTTGGCCTTAGATTGTGCTACGATATTTTGGATTCTCCTTGTGCGCATTGACTCCAGCATAATCTGAGCGTTCTGGACGGAGAGACTCATACGTATTCACCAACCCTGGCATAGGATGCAGTCACAATCCCCTCGGGGTCTGATAACCCGAGCGATATTACAGCAAGACGGTGCACATTTAATTTAGCGTTCCTCTCCATGTGACGATGAGCATCCCTTGTGCTTACGAGTAAGCCAACATAATCCAATTGTAGGCGTCCCTGAGCAAACAGGACATTGCAAGCCATGACCTTCGCACCCAACTCGTCGTTCCCTGAATCAAATAAGCGATCAGCAACAAACTGCAGAGATGC
Source organism: Pseudomonadota bacterium (assembly GCA_018823135.1). Taxonomy (NCBI): domain Bacteria; kingdom Pseudomonadati; phylum Pseudomonadota; species Pseudomonadota bacterium. The sequence goes on along the minus strand of JAHJJF010000016.1, from coordinate 71,998 downwards.
AGGTATATTAGCAGAGTGGGATCTAACCAGTGCGTCAACAAGCTCCTCAACTACAGCTTTTGAAGGAGTCGATCTAAACTTAGCTTCACCGACTAAAACACGAACAGGGTTAGAATCAAGATCAAATGCAAGTACATCGTCCCCCTTCATTGACTGATCCACGTTAGGGTTGTAACGAAGACGATACACTGGCACATTAACAGCACATGATGCGGAAACATATTCAGCGAGCAATATCTCTGCCCAGTTTCCTTTCTGTGTGCTCAAGTTAATAGGGAAGCGCTGGACAGGGTCGATAAGACCCTGTCTCGCCAAAGCTTCACAACGCATTCTATCTCGCTCGATGGCTTCGGGGCTAAGGTGGTGATTCACGATCCATTGCGCCATTGCGGCAGAGAACTCCGCAGGTTGCAAATGTTCATCTTGGAGCACTCTATGCGGAACATCGTTCTCAGTGTTTTGATCCGTGGCAGTTAGATGAATGCCACAAGGGTGCGGTGGAAGTGGGTGGGGACCGAGAGGGAATATAGTCTTCTTGCCACCAGTCTTAATTTTTGTCATTCAATTCATTCTCACATCATGTGCCAAAATTTGTGGTTCGCATGAGTGCCCACCGTTACAAAATCCAAGATAGATCATTTTCCCTTTTCATTCCGAATCACCCTTTAAAAATATTCTCCCGGTGATAGTTGAGATAATGTTTATGCGGTCTCATGTCCGTGCGTTGCGGCAGAATCAGCCGCCGGTTTTCATTTATCAGACGCAGGGCGGTATCCGGCAAACGATCTTTGGCAATGAGAATGGAAAAATCATCATCAATCGAAAGAAGTCCGCGATCAAACATCCAGTGAACAGTGCCAGACAGGGCCATGCCGTTCCTGATGGAATCGGGTCCGTTTTTTGAAACCGGCTGAATATGGGCTGCCTGCACTTCAGCGCGGCCGCCGCCGTTAATGATCTTCAGGCCGGTCATGGCGCAGGTATCGTGATAAACTTCCTTGACCGTTACGGCAAAAGCAGCATCGCGAAATGGCCTGGCAACCACACTTTCAATAATAGAACGTTCGTAGGGCGGAGGCTCTTCACCAAGTGAATAAGCAAGTCCAGGCTGCAATTGAAAGTCGTATGCCGTGGCTTCCAAGACTTTTGTAAACCCTGCTTGGAGAATAAGGTCATATTCTCTGTCGGGAATTAATCGAACGGCGCGGCCAAATGCTCCTTTATTGGTTTTGCCGTCGTCCTTTTGTAGAATGCTCTCAAAATAATGCTGCCCTGCTTTGAATGGAACCGGATGGTCAAATTCAAGGTAATCCGAGATAAAGGCATAATAATGATTTGCAAGGTGGTAATCTTGTTCAATCCGCAAGATGCGGGCAATGGCAAAGTATGACTGCCTCCCGCCGTGGCTTGATAAGTCGCCGGTTGAGCGTCGCGGCTCGTAATAGATTATCCAGTCGCCGACTGCTTGCTCCATTTGCCGTAAATAAGTATGAGGAAAATGATAGCGTTCCTCCGGCAGGTCATCATAGGAGGGATCAACCTTGGTTGTCAGAACGGCCTTTGCCATTATCTCAACTCTTCAAGTCTTACACGGATCGGTACACGGAAATGTCCTTGCGAAAACTGCCGGAAAAAGCTTCGCAGTTCCAAGGTGCGGTGGGCGAAGTGGTCCTTTTCAACGGAAAGGCATATATTGAACACATCCCTGCCTTTGGCCTGAAAGGCTGAAAACCCTTCCGCCAGCCCACCCGGCCCGGCAAAAAGATCGATCACCGGGATTTTATCTTGAGAAATATACTTCATACCCTGTTTCCTGCTCCGACTATAATCTCTTGGGGGGGATGTTCTCTTGAACGAAAACTCGAATCGATTGAAGCGGCCCGCAGAAGAAAAGCAAGGACCCTCCGTGCCGAGAGGAATGCGATCGCTGTTCATGTTCAAGCAGACATGATTTTTTGTACCCTCGTATTCAATGGTTTGAGAATCTATCTGCCTGTGTCGCCTCTCTCACTCTTCCACCTTCACCATACTCTCCAGCTTACCAAGCATGTCCACTGCCCCGATCTCCATCTTCGAAAACGCGAACCATTTTTTCCCCAAATCTTTCAGGGAAGCGCCGACGTGGTAGATGATGGAATCATCAATAATCAAAAAACGGTCATGCGAACACCCGAATTCTTTTACTGAAACTGGCGGGTATTGTTCATTGAATTTTTTAATATCCAGTTTCAGTCGTCTTGATACTGTTTTTGTTATGATTGTAAGAAGAACATCTTTTTTCCGTTTCGAGAAAAGTGTCAGAACTGTATCGTCGATATAGTTGTCGATCAGAATAATTGATTTTCCAGCGGTACGTATTAGATCGGAAAAGAATCTGTACGCGTCAAATATCTGCCCCTCAAAGAAAACTCCCTGTTTAGGCTGAATTTCTTTACTCTCTATAGCATTAAAAACCTGCTCGAACTTTTCATCGGTTTCTAATTGCTTCCGTTCAATTTTTTCAAGACGTTGAAAAATTGCTGCATCATGTGCAAAAAATTTTCGCATTGCAACAAATGCCTGCATTATCTGTATACTTACATTGACAGCTGTTTCGCTGCGTAATACAGCTGACAGCATAGCGACTCCCTGTTCGGAGAAAACACAGGGAGGGGTTGAAGAATGTTTAAGTTTTTCGAACCGGTCACAATTTGTGACCAGTTCAGTTTTTTCGTTTTCAGTTAATTGAAATCTGAAAGCATCCGGGAATCTCTGCAAATTACGCTTAACAGCCTGATTCAATACTTTTGTAGAAACATCATATAATTCAGCCAGGTCTCTATCTACCATCACCTGCCTGTTGCGTATTGTGAAAATTCTGTTCTGAATAGCTTCCTGCGGTAATGTCGGCAAATTATCACTCATCGCAATTTCATCTTCCCCAGGTTCTCCGGCTTCCCAGACTTCTCACCATCCAAAAGGCAACAGCACCGCACCCCGACAAAACAAACTCCATTTGCTCGAAAGAGGCAATAGAAATTGTGGCATCAAATGGATAGAGGGACAGACATGAGCGAATTTTCTGCCCTGACTCCAGTGAAAAAATTACAAAAAAAGGGGTGGCCGGAAATCCGGACACCCCATGATATTGCTGATTTGTTTACCGCGCAATCAGGTGGCGGTGCTGGTCATCTGATCGTAGTATTCAACGAGATTCTCCCGATTCTCCGATTCCATGATCGCCATGGCGGTTCGGGGATGCTGGTTCATTGTTCCGGTAATCATATACGGAACATAATAGCCCCAGCTGATTTTCTTTTCCCAGGGAAGGATCTGCTCTTCAATGGCCTTGATAAGCGGCCGCACCCTGAATTTCGGATTTTTCAAAAATGCGATGAGCAGCTCAAGGGGACAGTTCCCGGCGCCGCGACCGATGCCGTACAGGGTGGCATCCAGATAATTGATTCCGGAAATAATTGCTGAAATGGTATTGGCAAATGCAAGTTGTTGATTGTTGTGGGTATGGATGCCGATTGTCTTGCCGGGCAGACTTTCCATATATTTTCTGGCCAGGGTATCGATGTCTTCAGAGTAAAAGGCCCCGAAACTGTCAACCAGGTAAATGACCGACACCCGGCTTTTGGAAAGATCACTCAACCCTTCTTCAAGTTCCCTGATCCCGACGGTGGAAACCGCCATGAGGTTGATCGTCGCCTCGTAGCCTTTATCCATACAGTGATGCGCCAGTTCGATGGCGGCATCAATCTGGTGGACATAACAGGCGACGCGGATCATATCAAGGGAGCTTTCGGACCGTGGCGGAATATCATCGTGAGCAACCCTGCCGATATCAGCCATGACTGAGAGCTTGATTTTCTTCTCTTCACCTTTGAGAATAGTCTGAATATCCTCTTCAGCACAGAAACGCCAGGGCCCGACCTCATCTCGTGAAAAAGCTGATTCCGAGCTTATATAGCCGATTTCCATATAGTCGACACCTGCCTCAACAAGCGCATCATAAACCTGACGAACAAATTTTTTATCAAACTGCCATTTATTCATCAACCCGCCATCTCTGACAGTGCAATCAATAACCTTTATCTCCGGTCTATACATCTTCTTTGTCTCCAGTACAGGTATTTAAACACAAGTGGCCAGACGCCGCGAACCTGTGTTGCGGGATAGAGTAAAAAATTAAGTTGCTGATAATAAACCATCTTTTATCTGGAGGCAACGGTCAATAAACTTTTTGACATTATTCCCGATATTTTCCGCATTTTTTCCCTGCAGTGCCTGTTTTCCGAAAAGGGCGGTGCTCACGCCGACGGATACTGCCCCGGCCCTGAAAAAATCACCGACGTTTTCAAAGGTCACGCCACCCACTGCCGCAAGGGGCAGGTCATCAAACGGCCCGAGCAAATCCTTGATATAAGAGGCCCCACCCAAAGCTCCACAGGGAAAAACCTTTATCAGATCAGCCCCGGCCCGCCAGGCATTATAAACCTCGGTGGGAGTCAAGGCACCTGCAACAATAGGAATTTTTTGCAAAACCGCAAAATCAATCACCGCAGTATCCAGATTCGGCGTCACCATAAACATGGCACCGGCATCAACCGCCGCCTTTGCTTCATCCAGGCTGCGGATCGTACCCATTCCCAAAAGTTTGCCTTGCGGCACCAGGGCGCGGCATTCCGCAACAATGCGTCCGGCCCCAGGAGTGTTCATTGTAATTTCAATTGCCTCAAGCCCGTTTTCAAAAGACGCGGCCATGATTTCTCTGAAAAAATCCTGCTCCACACCCCGAAGGATACCTATGACTGGAATGTTTTTCATTAACCCTCTGCTTTTTCTTCGCTTCTAGTACTGTTTAAAGATCAGCAAATCGCATCGCCGCATAAATTCGTTCTTCCGCAATGCTAAGAATACTATTATGCCCGCAATTGTCTACCTGTTTGTATATAATCCGGCTGCTCAATCCTGAGAGTTCTCGCCCCATGCGGACCGGAATCACTTCATCCTGAGTGCCATGAATAATCACGACATCGGGAAAAGACGTATGGTCGAAAAGTTCTCTCAGCCGCGCCCGGTTGTCATAATTTTCAAATAAAAGATAATTTAAAGGAATTCCTACGACCAGAGCTGCCATGTCCCTTAAGCTGCTGAACGGAGAAATCAGCACTACTTTTTCTACAGGAATTGTCACGGCATATTGAAGTGCTGCTGCCGCACCAAGGGAATGACCGACAACCGAGATCCGCCCCTCAAGGGTTCGAGGATCTGTTTGCAGATAGTCTGAAAGTTTTGCAACTGCCTGTCTGGTTGCCGTAAGAATTGATTTTGATGACGGCCTCCCGGCACAGAGGCCATAGCCGGGATATTCCATGAGCAGAAAACCCGTGGACTCCCTGGCGGAAAAGCCTTTGGCAAATCCATACCAGTCAAGGGCCACAGTGGCGTTTCCACCAAATATAATCCAGACCTTTTCCGGAAGCACGTCCGGATGCGCCTCGTCCGCATAATAAAATGATGTCTGAGCTCCCTGGTCGGTATCATATTCAAGCCTGACCATGCTTTCCATGGAGGCATCGCCCGGATAACCTCGCGGGTGATAGATCATTTTATGCTGGCATCCGAAAACAATACCACCAAGGAGAACCAGCAAACAAAGCAAAATGACCATCTTCATTCTCGAACTTCTGCCTTCCCGCCAATCGACTTCTTAATTATTGAAAAATCGAAATACTTCAGTGTTATCAGGGCAGCACTCTCTGTGATGCCCGAGTTGTCGCATAACAATCTACTGAATTCCGGCGGCATGATGTTAGAATATATAATCCCATGCCTTCTGGTCTGCTTTGGGGATAATCAAGAAACAAAAAATTCGGGACGAGATCTGCTTACAACGTCAATTATCAGTTCGCTTCAAAATCTATTTCCATCTCGCCTGCGGTATTCGCCCAGATAAAATACTCCAGATCGGACTTCTGCTGGCTTGACAAATCACAGAATTCGATGCCACAACGCCTGATTGTTGCCTGTGTGGTTGTAATGCTGTCTGCAAGAACGCAATCGGACACGGTTTTGATATGCATATTGTCCAGACAAAAATCATCGTCCCCAAAAAGCACGCCTCGTTCAAACAACTCCTTGGGCCAGCCTTTTTTTTCAACATAGCGAAAAGAAAGGCCACTCCGGCTGATATCAACAATCTGGCCAAACTTAGCGTTGACGGCAAATACTCCGGAAACCGCATGAAACCTTCTGTGGCGGCGCCTGTCTGTATTTTCTTTCCCTTTTTCCATGACACAAGCCCTCCGAGGCAGGATTGAGGAACAAATCGGGGTTCAAATTTAATTACAGCAAGTATATCCCGGCCTGTCAATAAGATTAAATCAAGAAAAGCCTTTTTCCAAGTCAATCACAGGGTAATACTTTTTTAGTAACAAACATCGTCATCGCACACAAAACAGTCGCCTCAACCTCCTGTTATGACTAAACAAAAAGCTAACGCCCCCTTTTCTATTAGCAAAGAGACCCACTTTATGATAATATTTCCTCTTTGTCATTTTTCCAGCAGACCGATACGTTCATATATCTCAACTCCTTGGAACTTCGCTAATAAACATGTCTGACAATAACCGCTTTAAAAGATTTGAAATCCCTGAAATCGTCCTCCACTGGGCCCAGGGCACGCCTTTCCTTATTCTTCTTATTTCCGGTGGCCTGCTGTTGGCGTCCAGGTTCTACAACATGGATGCCGCCACCTATCACCTTCTGACAAATATTCATAAAACAACCGCGGTCTCCTGGGTCTCCTTAACCCTTGTATCATATCTTCTCGTTGGCCCGAAACTCCACCTTGCCAACCTGAAAGAAATCCTCACCTGGGGCCTGGTGGATATCAAATGGATGGTTAACTCCTTCAGGTCTTTATACAATTCAGCTATTGAAATTCCTGATGCCGGCAAATTCAACACCGGCCAGAAAATTAACTGCCTCCTGGTCATGGGTTATTTTTTCGGCTTCGCCCTGACCGGCTTTCTCATGTGGTTTCGAGGAACAATTCTGGTCAGCTGGTACCTGCATGCTTCTCTCTTTTTTGCCGCCCTTTCCTCGGTTTCCGGGCATCTCTATCTCTCTTTCATTAATCCGTCAACCCGGGTCGGCTTAGGCGGTATTTTTCACGGCTGGGTTCCTAAAAGCTATATTGAGCACCATCATGCATTAAGTCTTCCTGAAGAAGAGCGGGAAGAAACAATGCTGCGGACCATGGGTTTCACCGAGGAACAACGAAAAGGCGAAGAGGAGTATCATAAAAAAGCAGTCGGCTCCTCGATGAAAGCGGAAATAATCTTCCTGATTACCACCCTTGTTCTGGGTGTTGTCGGCCTCTGGGTTTTCGGACACGGCCAGGAGGCCTCTCTTGAAAAAGGCTTTAACAATATCATCCGACCGCGGGAACTTTCCGGGGCGCATCAAACCAAGGAAATCCAGGGAAATTGCACTAAATGCCATGACTACACCGGTGACCTGAAAGACGAAAACTGCCTTGCCTGCCACAAGATTATCAAAGAACGTCTGGATGCAAAATCCGGGTTTCACGGAACCTTTGGCGAAAGCCGGTGCAGGCATTGCCATAAGGAACATCCCAAACTGAAAAAATCCTCGATTATCCCCTTTGATCCGGAAAAATTTGATCACACCCTGGCCATGTTCAAGCGTGAAGGCAAACACGCCGACAAAAAAATCAAATGTGACGACTGCCACAGGAAAAAACGCAAAAAAGCCTATCCGGGCGTATATTATATGGGATTAAAATTTGACAGCTGCGCTGATTGCCACACCGACCCGCATAAATCAAACCTCGGGGATAAATGCGAAACCTGCCATACGAATAATGCCTGGCAGGGTGAAGAATTAAAGTTCGACCATAACCGTGACTCCAAATTCAAACTGGAAGGCAAGCATGAAAAAGCCAAATGCATCGGCTGTCATAAACCGGACAAACAAAACGCACCCCTTGGCACCGCTGTCTTTCGTGGACTTAAGATCAAATGTGCAAACTGCCATAAAGATTTACATAACTCACAGTTCGGCGATTCCTGTCAATCCTGTCATACGATCTTTGAATGGAAGGGAAAAGAACTGAAGTTTGATCATAATCTCGATTCCAAATACAAACTGGAAGGTAAGCATGCCACGGCAAAATGCATTGATTGCCATAAACCGCCGCAACAATCAGATCCTCTGGCTGCTGCCCTTTTCCGGGGGCTGAAACAGGATTGTGCGGCCTGCCATAAAGACCCGCACAAATCAAATCTCGGCAAAGGCACTGAATGCAAATCCTGCCATAATTTCAAAGACTGGAAAGGAAATGAACTTAAATTTGACCACAATTACGATTCAAAATACCGGCTTAAAGGCAAGCACGCCAAAATCAAATGTATCGAATGCCATAAGCCGGCCAGCAAAACCGATCCACTGGCTTCTGCTCTTTTCAGAGGCCTTAAATCCGAATGCATCGGCTGCCATAAAGATCCCCATAACCAGAAACTCGGCGATGACTGCCTGAAGTGCCATGATTTCAAGGGCTGGGGAGGCGATAATCTTAAATTCGTGCATAACGACAATTCAAAATATATTCTTGAAGGCAAGCACGCCAGGGTTGACTGCAAAAAATGCCACAACCCGCAACCCGATAACAAGGCGCCGTTAGGCTCTGCACGGTTCAAGGACATGAAATATGAAAAATGTGATGATTGCCATCAGGATCCGCATAAGGGTGAATATGGCGCCGGTTGCCTTGCATGCCATTCCGTGGAAAGCTTTCCTCCCAAAAAAGCTGATTTCAACCATGACCGGCATACGAAATATGCCCTTGAAGGAAGGCACGCCCAGGTTAAATGTATCGACTGCCATAATCCCAGAAGCGTCAAGACCCTGGGCCCCATAACATTAGCAGGCTTTAAGAATGACTGTGGCGCATGCCATAAAGATTTTCATGATAAATTACTGGGCGAAGATTGCAAAAAATGTCACAGCCCATTGGGCTGGAAGGGGAAGAATCTGCTCTTCAATCATAATGTGCATTCGCGCTATCAAATTGACAACCTGCATGTCAAGGCAAAATGCACGGGTTGCCATTATAAGAATTATTACAAACCATTGAAAACCGCCTGCGAAGACTGCCATCCACAAGGCTCAAAAGTCTTTGTGCAGGGCAGCGCCGAACAGTCCAGGTAACAACAGTAGTATCCGCGTAAAAAAACAGCGAGATGCCGAACCAGTCTCATTCGGCATCTCGCTTCTCTTTTTTGCAGCCCAACACAGAAAAATCTTTCATTTCTTTCCCTTTTTGTAGTTAGCTTATATATATGCTCCTCTTCATACACTGAAATCTTCGGCACGAATCCCTGACTCCAGTGGAGGTTTCAAAATGCTGACCCTGATAGCAAAGCTCTTAAAAATTATTAATTCCGAATCCGATCCCGGCCAGATAAGTCTTGCTTTCTGCTTGGCGATGATTGCAGGCTTTACACCTCTTCTTTCCCTGCACAACCTGCTTATTCTTCTGCTCATCCTCATCCTGAGGGTTAACCTTTCAGCATTCATTCTGGGCTTGGGCGTTTTTTCATGTTTCGCGTATCTTCTTGATCCGCTTTTTCATGAAATTGGCCAGGCATTTCTTACTTTCCCTGCGCTTGAAGGTTTTTTCACCATACTCTACGGGATTACGCTGATGAGGCTTTTCGCTTATAACAACACCCTGGTTTTCGGAAGCCTGCTTCTGGCACTTATCCTCTTCGTGCCGCTCTATTTCGTTTTTAATGCACTTATCATCCGATATCGCGAAACCCTTCTTGCGTGGGTTCAGCAGACAAAGATGATGCTGATTTTCAAGGCGAGCAAGGTATATTCCATTTACCAATCATTGTCGGGATTCGGAGGTTCACAATGAAAAAATGGATTCGATGGCAGGGATTAATCGCATTTGGTGGCTTCTGTCTGGTTATTTCAATTGCCTGGTTTCTGCTGATTGACAGCTTCATTGTCAGCGTCATTGAACGTTACGGTTCCGAAGCACTGGGAGCTAAAGTTGAGGTACAAAGAGCCAATCTTTCCCTCTTTCCCCTGGGGCTTGAACTGGAAGAACTTGCATGCACCAATCCTGATGAGCCCATGAAAAACGCCGTGGAAATCGGCAACGCAACAATGTCTCTTGATCTGCCTTCTCTGCTGGTTCGAAAAGTCATAATTAATACAATGCAGATGACCGGCGTGCGCCTCAATACCCAACGAAAAACCTCCGGGGCGATTCCCGGCAAAAAAAGCCCCCCGAAAAAAAGCAATGACACCCCGGGAAAAACTTTTTCCATGCCCGCCTTTGACACCCCGGATGTCAAAGAAATACTCGCCAGGGAGCAACTTGACTCAATCAAACTCGCTGAAACATTTCAAAAGGATATCAAGGCGGAACAGGATAACTGGAAAAAGCGCCTGACCGAACTTCCCGACGAAAATAAGCTTAAAGGATATGAAACCCGCATCAAAAACCTCAAATCCTCCAGCCGCGGACTTGGCGGAATATTGGGTGCGACAAAGGATATCCAGATTATTCAAAAGGACCTGGATAATGATTTAACCCGCATCAAGGACGCCCAAACCCTTCTTGACACAAACCTCTCTTCTTATCAGAAACGCATTGATGCAATTGCCAAGGCCCCGGCAAAAGACTTTGAGCGTTTAAAGGAAAAATATACCTTTTCCAGTCAGGGCCTGGGCAACATGACCAATCTCCTCATTGGACCAAAAGCGGAAAACTATCTGACAAAGACCATATTCTGGTATGAAAAGCTTTCGCCCCTCCTTGAAGGGGGTGCTGCTTCCAACAAAGACAGGCAACCGGAAAATATCCGCGGCAAAGGGGTGTTTATTCATTTTGATGAAAACAAGCCCCTGCCCGAATTTCTCGTTCGACACCTGCAGACTGAAATTATTACTGATTCCGGAACCTTTTCCGGAAAAATATCAAACATCACCAATCAGCAACAGATTCTCGGGTCTCCCCTGGAATTCAATTTCACCGGGCAGAACCTTAAAAAGATTGAGGCATTAACCCTTGCCGGCGTTCTTGATCATATTGATCCGCACAGTTCGCAAGACACCATTTCCCTCGCAGTTACAGGACAGAAAACAGATACGGTGGTTCTTTCAGATAATAAGAGTCTGCCCCTTGCCATGGAACAATCCACCGCAAACATTACCATTCGCGCATCTCTCCAGCAAAGGAACTTGAATGCCGCTTTTGATGTTGTATTGAAGCCGGTGAAATTAACAACTTCCGAAAGCCCGGAATCAGGAGCGGTCATTCAGGCCTTTGCTGACGCCCTTTCTGAAATTTCAAAGCTTTCGATCTGGGGCTCCGCCACCGGCACCCTGGATGATTATGATATCAAGCTCTCATCCGATCTTGATGAATCCATGAAAAATGTTGTGTCAAAGGCATTTACTAAACAGGCAAAGAAATTCGAGGACGAACTTCGGAAGGCGGTTGTTGCCAAAACTTCCGGGGCAATCGGCCAATCCCAGAACGAGCTGGGAAACTTTGATGCAATCAGCAAAGAACTGACCACCCGCCTCAACCTCGGTTCGACCCTCACCACAGGCGGCCGGTTCTAGATGATCCATCCTTCTTCTGGTGATTGGAAGAGCACAGACCCTTTCTCAGGCTGGATCCTGATACAGTTTTTTGATTGCGGCGCGGAGTTGAGTGGGACGGACCAGAACCAGTTCGATTTTCTGGCCCTTTACGTGTTTTAGTAAAACATCTTTGATGGCCGGAACATCCGGGGCCAGGGTGGCTACCACCAAAGTAGTTTCGTCCTGCGAGATCGGCAGGACCTGCAGTTTCGACACCAAATCTTTGGGAAGCTGGGACAGGGCTTTTTTAGAAAATGTCACCTGTCTCAAGTCAACAAAAGGCATTCTGAATTTTTCCGCAAGCCCCATAAAAATTTTATCTTCCTCAAGTAGCCCCTTTTCAATGAGGAATTGACCGATCCGCTTCTTTTTGAATTTTTCCTGAACAACCAGGGCTGCACTCACCTGTGCTTCGCTGACCAACCCGGCCTCTACCAGAATTTTCCCGGCCTTGACATCTTTTGGGTTTTCGTCATAGGCTTTTTGGATATGCTTCTCGACTAAGGAATAGGGGATTTTGGTCTGCTGGGCGATGATCTCCCCCAGTTTTCTTTTTTTAAGTGATTGAAATTCAGTAAGCGCCTTTTCGAAGCTGTGTATTTCGATCAGGCCTCTTTCAATAAGGATCTGCCCGAGATATCTTTTCTGATAACGATGTCTCATGTTGATTGCCGGAAAGAACGAATATTTGCATTTGGTCTCTTCTTCAGCAGCAAAACCGAAAAAACCGGTTTCCATGTTTTGATCCGCCGCAACGTATTCCTGGTATTTGCTTCCGGAAACGGTCTCAATCACGTCTATCTGGCAGGCATCGCTCAACTCGGGAAATTCTTTGGGCATATTCGCTATTCGAATACAGCTCAGATCGTTCAAAGACAAAATTCGTTCGGGGTTGACTCCTACAGCCATCACCGTGATATCGTTTCTTGTCGGGTGGAACAAAACCGCCATGGAAATATCTTCCCTTCTACCGTCAAGATACTCAAGAACCGCCAGAGAACCAGCGTTCCCAGAACTGATGCCAAACAGTTCATCATAAAGATTATCAATGGCTTTGACATCCAGTGCTTTGTCAAACAACTGGTCGTAGACATTGTCTTCAATCTTTATGACCTCTTTTTCTTTATCCGATTGTTTTTTTGGTGCTTCCATTTCCTTTACCGTTCCTTGTACACCCGATCATTCACAACCCTTTCTCAAAAAAAGCCTTACAGCTTAATTAAAACATGCGGAAACCATTTACCAGAAAAAAGATGCTGCCGGTCAATTCACAAATCATCCTGCTCATGCAAGAAATCATTGCCCGGATTTGCGGGAGATTAGAAACAACACACTTTTGGCCTCCGGGGAATCCGCCCTGACTTCAAGGATTTTCCCGTAGGTTTTTTTTGCTTCACCGTAGGCTCCGAGCCTGAGCTGCAGCCGGCCCAGACGTTCAAGGGCCCGTAAATACTCAGGATTAATCTCCAGGGCTTGCCGGTATGATTCCACGGCTTTTTCGGGGTTATTTTTCAACTCATAGGCGATTGCCTCATCCACATAGGAATGCCCGAAATTAAACGGCTCGAACACCGGGATACTCACCCAGACCAGGATAATTGCGGCAGCCCCGAGTTTTATGCCGGCGGAAAGGGCTTTGTTTTCCTTAATATTGGAAAGCAGACTCAGCGTCCCATATCCCGCAGTAAGGCAAAATAAGGGAATCACCGGCATGCGGTAGCGGGAAAACACATAAAAACCAAGCACGGAAACAATATAGGCAAGCTGTGAATAAAACAGGAGGTTGGTCTCAAAGCGCCGCTCCCGGAACAACGCGACCATGCCGACAAAAAAGAACGGCCCCACAAGATAAAAGGATACCGGCAGCAGGTTGAGGACATGGGAATATTTTTTATGAAAATAAAAGTTATGGTTGTCCGGCATCTCGTAATTATTAAAAAACAATCGGAATTTCGTCCAGGTAAGCCGCAGAAAGGCTGTCGGGTTCTCGCGGATAAAAGCCATGCCTTGTGCGAACCAGTATTGCGAGACTTCTGGGGGGCTCAGGGTTTTGCCGAGCCTCCGCTGCGCCTCATTTTGAAAATCCAGCCTTTCATACAGGGGATCCGGCCGCACAAACGGCAGTCCGATATAGGTCCCGGTGGCCCGAGGGTTCTGGCCGATAAAAAAATTCTGGCCAGCCTGGGCGGTGGTGACGACCAGGGAACCGCTGACATAATAATTTCTGAGCACCACCGGAAAGAGAATCATCACTGTGCCCGCCGTAAAAAAAACTGCAGAAACAACCCCTTTGCGGATCTTGCGGAAATCAGAAAACACCAGAACCGCAACAATCACCGGCGCCAGCAGCAGAAAATTCGCGCGGGTCAGCACCGCAAGTCCAAAGCAGATCCCGGCGCCGATCAGGCTTCGCCACTGCTGTTTACTGCCCCTGAAAATAATCAGCAGGCAGAAACAGGCCATACATAAAAAGGCTGAAAGGCTTACCTTGAGAAGAAGCCCGTCAAAAAAAATCGCCGGGGCATAGAATGCAAAGAGAGTTCCGCTGACAAGACCTGTATTTTTTGAAAACATTTGTTTCCCTGCCAGATAAATCATCGCCGCAGTAACCGCGCCAAGCAGAGCTTGAAGGAGATAGATCAAGACAAATTTCTCGCCGATGAGGGTATAAACCATCGCCAGAAAATAGGGATACAGTGGGTCCTGGTAGAAAATATCCTTGCCGATCCAACCCTGGCTGACAATTGATTTCGCCCAGGAATGATAGGCCCCGAGATCTCCGGGCAACACATCAATAAACGGGCTGTTCTGCGATATGAAAAATATATGCAGCGCCCTGACTGCAAATGCTGCCAGGAAAAGTATCGCTGCGGTCCTGTCAAAAAGCCGCTGCCCTTGAAATATGTTATCTGTTGCCGGCATCTGATTTTGTCTTCACTTTTTTAACGGTATGAACCACAGCCCCTGTGGCGGAAAAACAAGGCCCCGAACCGCTGACAATCTCAGCAGGCGGGAATGCTGTCCTTATCAAACGCCTTTTTATCTTACAGGGGAAAACTCCGTGCTGTAAATCATTCCCTCATAGAAAACAGCATTTCCTGAATATCTTCCTCATCCTCAAACACCTGCCTTCTCTCCCTGGCGGATTTCTGTAAAAGTCCGCATTGGTCGATATAATCATAAACAACAGGCTTTTTCCCTTGTTCCGGCCGCAAGACTCTTCCGACAACCTGGAGAAGGCGGCCGGTAAATTTTATCGGCGTGGTGAGAATAAGCACCCGCAATCCCGGACAATCAAATCCTTCGCCGATAAGCTGGAGGGTTGCAATAAGAATATCCACTGCACCATTATGAATCGCCTCGACAAGCTGCGAGCGCTCATCGGCTTTCATCTTGCCGGTGAGCATCGCGGTCCTGAAACGTCCATTGATGTCGCGCTCGGCAATCCCCTTGACCAGGGCTTCACAATGAGCCACCCGGTCACTCACCACCAGCACGGTGCGCCGACCCTTCTCCGCCTCAGTCAATATATCCTCTATTATGCGCTGATTGCGAGTTTTGCTGCCGGTGAGTGCCTTCATCAGATCCTGATAATCGCCGCGGTAGACATATGTAAATCCGGTTTCCTTCTGGATAAATTCCGGCTTCAGCACGGCTCCGGAGCTTTCAAGCTCCTGCGGGTCGATGCGCCAGGCGCGCTCGCCGAGATAATAATAAATCAGACAGGTAAGGCCGTCACGCCTGTAGGCCGTGGCGGAAAGGCCGAGCATGAAGCGGCAGTCAAAGGCGGTGACCACATCCGTAAAAAGAGTCGCAGGAACCCGATGGCATTCATCGACGCAGATCTGGCCGAATTGCCCTGGCAAATCCTGCAGCCGCCTTCTTGCCGAATTAACGATGGCAACGGTTATGGGCTGTACATCAAAATGCCCGTCGCCGATCATTCCGGCCCTCATGTCCAGAAAGGTCTGAATTTTTTCAACCCACTGGTAAAGAAGCTCTTTGGTGTGCACCAGGATCAGGGTCGGCTGTTTTCGTGCAGCGATAACAGCCAGGGCGATTACGGTTTTTCCGGAACCGGTCCCTGATTCCAGGACGCCGAATTCGTTCTGCAGGACTTCATCCCGCGCTTTTTTCTGATATGGTCGAAGCTCGCCGATAAAGGTAAAATTTATCTTTTTGACTTCTCTTCGCTGGTCCTTGATCTGCAGGCGCTCCGTCCCCAGATAGTTCCTGCAGGTATACACCGCCTGCCTGGCATAACCCCGCGGAATGATCAGGCTGCCGTCAGGCTCTTCTCGAAAAAAATAAAGCTGTGGCTTTAAACGTTTGCCGACCCAGCGCCCGTATTTTTTGGCATCACGGTATTGCGGATTTTCGCAGGTGAGTTTTGTTGTAATGATTTTCCTAAGCGGTTCCGGGGCCCCGGAAATCGTGCATTCCGCCCCAACGCTTAAAATTGTCGTGTTGTCTTCAGCCATCAGATACAACTCTCATGAAAACATTCTCGTATCTTTTTAAAAACCTGAAAGCTCCTGGCGATGCAGAAGTCATGACTTCTGGCAACAATGCCCGGGCACACCCATGAAAATTTAACCAACACACATCATACACTGGCGGACACCGTCAGGCAAATCTTCAATTGACGCTCGTCGTGGCATTCATTGTCAATCATTTCACTAATAAATCCCGGCCGCATACTGTATACTTCTGCTGGTCGGGCTTTTGCGAGAACCTCCAGCTAAAAGGCAGTTAAAAAGGATATTACTGAAAATAGATGATTCGAATATTTCTCTCCCTGTTCATGCCCGGCGGTTTGCTTCTTGCTGCCGCCTTGTTTCTCATCAGCCTGTATATGCATGAAGTCTGGACCCCGATCCTGCTCAAGCTTTTTCCCATTGCGGTCCTGGGCGCCGGGGTCTTCTTCGGTTGGCGCTTCAACCGGAGCAGACTGGTCTTTGCCGTTGCCCTGCTCTTCCTTGCCGACCGTCTCCTTGGAATGTCCGAACCGAGTAAAATCTTAAGCAGCCACCGGTCTTTTGTGTTTACCAGCGTCTCCATCCTGCTCCCGATAAATCTTGCGATTCTTTCCCTTCTCAAAGAACGCGGCATTTTCACCGTTCGCGGCATACTGCGAATCTGCTTTATCCTCATCCTGCCCGCAATTCTCTTCCTTGTATATCACTTTCGCCCGGAAATATTGAACCCCTTGTTGTTTCAACCCATTCCCGGCATCAGCTTTTTCAGCTCCTTTATTCTTAAACAACAGGCCGTGATTGCCTTTTTCATCTCTCTGATTCTTGTTGCCCTGGTCTATTCCAGGCAAAGAGGGACATTTGAAATGGGATTTTTCTGGGCGATCATCGCGGTTCTTTTCGCGCTGATTCAGGAAAAATCAGGCGCCGCGCATCTGCTTCTTTCCACCGCCGGGCTGATGCTGATCGCCGCGGTCATCGAATCCGCCTACGGTATGGCATTCCGTGACGAACTTACCGGACTTCCCGCCCGCCGGGCCTTGAATGAATCATTTTTAAAACTGCCCGGTTGTTTCACGGTTGCCATGCTGGATATTGATTTTTTTAAAAAATTCAATGACACCTTTGGCCATGACGTAGGAGATCAGGTTTTATGCATGGTGGCTTCGCGGATATCCAAAGTGAGCGGCGGCGGCAAGGCCTTCCGGTTTGGCGGCGAAGAATTCACCGTGCTTTTTCCAGGAAAAACCGTGGAGGACGCCTTGCCGCACCTTGAATTCCTGCGGGAAAAAATCGCCGAGACCGATTTTATTGTCCGGGGTTCGGACCGCAAAAAGAATAATGCCAGTCACCGCCGGAAACAGGCCTGGATTAAAAAAACCGCTTCGGTAACGGTCAGTATCGGGGTTGCCGGTCAGGAAAAAGGAAAACCCCAACCACAGGCAATGATCAAGGCCGCTGACAATGCCTTATACAAAGCAAAAAAACAGGGCCGGAACCGGGTTGTTGCAGGATAGCCACCTCATCCTCAGAACCAGATATTAAATCATTTATCCCAGAAATACCCCCGCTTTGTGGAGAGCGGAATCAATATATCCGATAAAATTATCACATCAGCCAGTTTCGCCCGCACTTCATTTTGATTCAAAAATAAAGATCAATTCTGCTGTAACAATTCCTCCAGTTCAGTCCTGCGAAACCACAGGACCTGGCGCATTTGATAATTTAAAATGATGATCCCTGGCGTTCGTGGCGCCCCTTTCTCCATTTCACAATAATCAAGCGTTCACTGTCAACATCGGTGACACTATTCCCCTTTTTCCTGATCCGGTCCTATCCCTTGATGAATATCCATTAATAAGAATCCCACGCCCCCCACCCGCAATTTCAGCCGGAACGCCTTGAACCGCAAGACATTACAAAAAGATAAGGCCCATAATTATTTTCCATAATGTGTCAATCTGAACAGCAAATGGCAGCTTGGCATCCATTTTGCTGTGTTTCACATCCAGTAAAAACTTGAAAAAGGCACATCGTCCGAAAGGGCGAGCCGCAAAGCCACCAGCCTAACCCCTTGGACTATCGAGGGTATGGCAGCGGGGTTGCCAAGCAGCTCAATACCTCCTGGTACGGCTGTAAGGCCGAATATAACCAGTGAGGATGTTGAGATGAAACCCGTTCGATTCCCAGTACAAATCTGTTTTTGGATGTTCGCTGTGATGTGTTCCGTAAGCCTTGTGCTTTTTCCTGCCATGGGAAATGCTGCTGAGAGCAAAACGGCTACCGTAACCTGGAATTACGGCCAGATTCCCGGCCTGGCAGGGTTCAAACTGTTTCATCAGGGAGAATTCCTCTGCCAGACCGACAACCCGGATGACCGGGAAATCTCATGCCCCATTCTAGTTACGGTTGAAACAAATGACTTTACTTTGACCGCTTTCGATATAACGAACAATGAGTCCGCGCCATCAGAAGTTATCACTGTTCTGTACAGTTTTACCGCGAGTAATTCTGCTCCTGTTGCAGAAAACCTATCCTTTTCCGGTACAGAAGATACGGTCCTGATCAATTCCCTTGCGGCTTTTGATGCTGACAACGATGTCGTCAGTTTCACTTTAGTCGGCTTAAGCTTCAACGGTGTTGTTGAACTCATTGATCCTCTTTCCGGCCAGTTCCGTTACACCCCGAATCCTGATTATTCCGGCACTGACACCTTCACTTACCGAGCCAATGACGGCACCGCCGACTCAAACCTTGCAACGGTGACAATTACGGTTACACCTACAAATGATCCACCGGTGGCTGCGGCTGATACTGCAACAACTCTGGAAGATTCTGCCATTACAATCGCCGTACTGGCTAATGACTACGATGTTGACAGTGACCCGCTTTCTATCGTCGGGGTGAGTCTGCCTGCATCGGGCTCGGCAATCATCAGCAACAGCAATATCATCTATACTCCGGGATCTAATTATTCCGGACCGGACTCATTCACCTACCAGCTTTCCGACGGCAAACTTATTGTGCAGGGAAGTGTCACTATCGTGGTGCAGGGCGTCAACGACGCACCCGTTTCATTTAACATGAGCATTGCCACAGAAGAGGATACTGCAGTCTTCGGCACCTTGAGCGCAGCCGACATTGACGGCAGCATCCTTGCCTATTCCCTGGTCAGCAACACCGTTAACGGCGAGATCGAGCTTCTTGATGTGATTTCCGGATCTTTCAAATACACCCCGGCCGCCAACATATTCGGCCAGGATTCATTTACTTTCAAGGCGTCTGACGGCGGAGCCAATTCAAATACCGCCACAGTCACACTTTATGTCTCCCCGCTAAACGACTCACCAGTGGCAAACTCCGGGCCGGATCAGAATGTAATGATGGGTGATTCGGTGATGCTTGACGCCTCAAACAGCTATGATATCGACAGCGCAATAACTGCAATCAAATGGGTACAGATTGGCGGACCAAACATCATGCTTTCAGATTCAACAGCAGTGCAACCGTCTTTTGAAACCTCGGAACTGACTCTTGAATCCTCATCTCTGGCCTTCCAGGTTACCGTTACCGATTTTGAGGGGGCGCAGTCTCAGGATACGTCCATTGTCAATGTCTCCTGGATCAATGCGGCACCGATTGCCGAGGCCGGAAATGACCAGACTGTATTTGAAGGCGAGGAGGTCGTGCTTGACGGTTCTCAATCAACCGATCCGGATGACGGGATTTCCGTATGGAGCTGGAGCCAGATTTCCGGGCCAATGGTGGCGTTGCTCGATGCATCAGCTCCCCAGGTCAGTTTCATCGCCCCGGACAGCAACATAACCGGCGAAACCCTGGTTTTCGAATTATTAATCATTGACGCCGGCGGCCTGCAGTCTCTTGATACTATCCGCGTTAACGTCTCATGGATTAACGAACCGCCGGTGGCCAACGCCGGCCTGGACCAGACAGTAGACATCGGCGTAACCGTCCTGCTCGACGCCACCTCTTCCTCTGACCGAGATGACGGAATCCAGTCTGTACAGTGGACCCAGACCAGGGGAGTTCCGGTTACCCTTTCAAATCCGGTGGCTTTCCAGACAACCTTTATTACCCCGGAAATGCAGACCCCGGCCGAGCTCGAATTCATGGTGACAGTGACCGATTTTAGCGGCCTGCAGCAGGCTGATGTCGTGACAATAACTGTCATGGAAAACAATATCACTCCGCAAGTCATTATCAGTTCGAACACCATGGGTCCCGCTTCCAGGGGTCGCTGGGTTAAGGTCTATATCGAACTCCCGGACGGCTATAATGTCGAAGAGATTGATATCGACACCATTACAATGAGCCACATCAACGGCATTGAACAGGACCCACCTCTGGAGACCCAAGGACCTGCGGAAATCGGTGATACCAACAATAACGGTGCCCCTGATCTTATGGTAAAATTCGACCGCCAGGGGTTTTCACTGCTTCTCATGAAGGGCGACAACATGGCCACGATCAGTGGCAGACTTTTTGACGACACTCTGTTCGAACAGACGGCCCTGGTTGTGTATTGATGACCTGATATTTTCTTTAAAAAAATGGTCCTAGCTGGTTAAAGCTGAAGCTCCCCGCAGCCGGAAAGTGAAAACTCCGAGCTCCGGGGAGTTTCAATATTCAGAAAATTATACAAAGCCAAGACTCAGGGGCCTGAATCTGGTTATTACAAAGACCTCAGCATGTCATGGAATAGTCATCTGCCAAGCTTGATACATTGACGGCAGGCTTGACAAGTGGGCATCCGCAACTATAAACTACAGGGATGACAATACATAAGCCCCCCAGGCCCTTATCAATGATTCGTGAGTTCCATCTTGCCGACTGGTTTACTCTTGCCAACGCTGCCTGCGGCATAGGAGCGATTTTCTCAACAATGACTTACCTGCAGACCGCCGGGATCCAGCACGTCTATTCTGCCTGTGCCCTGGTGTTCGCCGCCCTGGTATTTGACGTCCTGGATGGCCGCATCGCCAGATGGCGTCAGAAGTCATCGGCAATGGGTCGGGAACTTGACTCCCTCGCCGATGTCATTTCCTTCGGCGTCGCGCCGGCAATTATTGCCTACGGTTGCGGCATGCAGGGCCTATACGACCGCATCGTGCTGGCCTACTTTGTCGCCTGCGGGGTATCACGCCTGGCTCGTTACAACGTCACCGCCGAAACGCTGTCCGAGGGCAGCGACAAGGTGAAATACTTTGAAGGAACACCTATCCCGACCTCTCTCCTCCTCGTCTTTCTGCTGGCGATCGCAGCATGGTTCGGTGCTGTCCACCAGGACCTCTGGTTCGGACAGGTCAAAATTGCCGGTTTCAAGCTCCATCCCCTGGTCCTGACCTTTGCCCTCTCCGGTTCCCTGATGATCAGCCGAATCCGTATACCAAAGATATGAGTGATTTCTTCCTACAATTCAATCCTGTAACCCAGGCGCTGATTGCCACACTCTTTACCTGGGGGGTCACTGCTGCAGGTGCGGCACTTGTTTTTTTTACAAAAACCATAAATCAGAAGCTTATGGATTCAACCCTTGGCTTTGCCGCCGGCGTGATGATTGCTGCAAGTTTCTGGTCTCTTCTCGCCCCCGGCATCGAGATGGCGGAACAGTTAGGGCATACCCCATGGCTGACCGCAGCCATTGGATTCATGGCTGGTGGAATTTTCATGAGACTGACTGATAAATTCTTGCCACATCTTCATCCTGGACTGAGTATTGATAAAAGTGAAGGGGTAAAGACCTCATGGCAACGAAGCACTCTTCTGGTGCTTGCCATAACCCTGCACAATATACCTGAGGGACTCGCTGTCGGCGTTGCTTTTGGTGCTGTGGCAGCTAATCTCCCTTCTGCGACAATGGGGGGCGCAATTGCCCTGGCAATCGGGATCGGGCTTCAGAATTTCCCTGAAGGTACTGCTGTATCCATGCCGTTGAGAAGAGAGGGGATGTCTAAGGTGAAAAGTTTTTTCATGGGGCAAGCTTCCGGCATGGTGGAACCCATTGCCGGGGTTGTCGGTGCATTGTTTGTCCTGAAAATGCAGAACATCCTGCCATACGCGCTCTGCTTTGCTGCAGGCGCCATGATTTTTGTCGTTGTGGAGGAACTCATCCCGGAATCTCAAAAAAATTATGCGACCATTGATTTAGTCACAATGACGACAATGACCGGCTTTGTGGTAATGATGATTCTCGATGTGGCTTTGGGATAATGGGTCAAAATTTATAAATTACAGTCAGAACCGCCACCCTTTTGTTGAGGATTCGCAAAGGTCTGCTGATATTCGGATCCTCTGCCGCAGCTCGCATCTCACCCGATTCGAGCTGCCCGAAATGTGAATCAGCAATGACGATCGTCACACATGGGATGCATCTGTCCTGATTGTGGCAATAAAATTAACTGAAATAGTCCAAACTTAATCTGAAACAGTGCTCTTGGACGTTCGAGGGTAACATTGCCCCAGAACATTTTTACTAAATCCCTCCAATTAAAAGGTGGAATTTCCTTGAAATCATGTCACCAGAAATCATTATCCATTTGCTTCCTGCTCCTGTTTCCAACTTTCTTCCTTGCCGCTATTCCGGCAAATGCCGCGGAACAAGCAGTAACGATCTCCGTGCCCGCTGAAATCCTCAAGGAGGTCATCAGCGGTGCTTTACCCATGCCCCTTGAGACCAATGGAAGCTATTTAAAGGGCGATATCGTCATCGATTCTCTGAGCGCCCTGCAGATTACAGAAGACTCAATCTTCATCACGGGAGTTGTCCGGGGAGAGAATCTTACAATGAATACCAGAATCGCCGACCGGGAGATCAGCATGCGCCTGAAAAGCATGCGTTTACCGGTCTCTTGCAAAGTTCTCCCCCGTTTTGATAAAACCCAAAAAACTCTCTACGTTACCCTGTACTTTTCCAAAAGCGAAAAAGAGAATAACATGGACATTGCCGATGCCCTTCTCGCCATGCTTTCAACCCTTAGCGGCCAGGAATATCCTATTGACCTTGATTCCCTGCAGTCAAAGACGGTACGAGTCGGGAACCGCGATATCCCTCTCAAACTCGAGCCACTAGATATACAGTTAAAAAAGGGCTTGCTGGTGGTTAAACTGCGGCCCAGGGTAAACTGAGCATATCACTAGAAACGGGAGGATTGTCCGATTGTTGCATATCTTTGTAGATGCTGATGCGTGCCCGGTCAAACAGGAGGTGTACCGCGTCGCAGGCAGATATCACCTAGAAGTCACATTGGTGGCCAACTCATGGATGCGAATTCCTAAGGAACCAGGGCTTGTGCTCCAAGTTGTAAAGGCCGGATTCGATGCCGCCGATGATTGGATTGTCGAACACCTGCAACCGCATGATATCGTGATTACCGCCGATATTCCCCTTGCCAGCCGCTGCCTCAAGGAAGGGGCACGCGTACTTGGTCCATCCGGAAAACCTTTTACGGAAGACAACATCGGTGATACTGTTGCGACTCGTGACCTGTTGTCAGAGCTTCGTGGCGCAGGAGAGATTACCGGCGGTCCGCCACCGCTGACAAAACGTGACCGCTCACGTTTTCTTCAGCAGCTCGACGAGGTGATCCAATCAATCCGTCGCACCCAACCTATCAATCCCACCAGAGATGAGTAAATCCAAGGGCTTTTACTTATTGACTCCCGGAAACATTCCTATTATGAATTCATGCTGTGCGGTTACTTCAATATACTGTCGGGAGGGGAAATGCTGATCTATTGTGATGCCTGCGGCAAAAATGTGGCCACGGTTGCGGATGAAAAGGTCCCCGTTGGCAAAAAAGTATCGCTGAAGTGCCCGAAGTGTGGCAAGAAAATTCTTCTCACCCGAGAGAAAGAAGCCGGTGCCACTGCAACAGAAAAACAGCCTCGGACTTTGTCTTCAGATGCTTCGAGGTTCTGGGATCCCGCCATCGGGCTTTTTGACTCCGGAGACATTCCGGCGGATAAGGATCTTGCTGGCAGGGGTAAAATCCGGCTTGGCTTGTTTCTCCTGGTTTTGGGGGCCGGAATCGCCTCTCTTACCGCGATTCTGGTGTTTCTCCTGATCACTCCCCGAAAGCTTTCCGATATCTTCTTAGACGGATTCACTGTAGTTGCGGCCGGGAAATGTCTTGTTCTGGCCGGACCGCTCTTTTTCTTCCTCCTTGCGGCTTATTTCAGAAAAAAAGTTCTCGCTTCACGCCTTGATGCCATGATTGCCGCAATCGCTCACGACCATGGCTGGGTGTATCTTGCCGGAGGACAGAATGAGTCCGGGCGTATGGATAAGTTCAAAAACCTGCTGCCCAGGATTTTCGGCCGGGGAAGAAGTCCGGTTCTCAATAATGAATGTTGGGGAAAATATGACGGCGCCGGCCCTGCAATCGATTTCTGGTCCGGGCTGGTTCTGCCTTCCTCCAAATCAGGGCCGGGATCAAAAACGCTCTTTGCTTTCGTGCATGACAGAAAAATCACCAAACCCTTTGAGCTTCACCCCGAACGCAGGACTCCTGATCCGGAACGGGATGAAGAAGAGACCATCGGATCCAGGCAATTCAATTTTTCATATTATTTCAAGCTGGATGGCAGCCAGCAGAATCTCTTTGGCAGCGAAATCGAGAACCTGCTCACTCCCGGCCTGCAGGAGGCCCTTATCGCGTTCAGGAGAAGCCTTGAGAATGCCTCAGTCTATTTTCAAGATCGCCTGCTTGTCCTCGGGATTGAAGGCGACTACTTGAGAAGCATTCCTCCGCGGCAGGTCAGGATGTTCGGAAACACCGGCAAAGGTCGGGAGCTGATTGAAGCCCGGTTTCTCGCAGTCCTTGATGCAGCGTGCATGATAGTTGAAAAACTCGGGTGATTGCTTCTGAAGTCCTTTTCTAAAATATCCTCGGGCAACAACTTAACAATTAACTTTTGAAGAAGGCCTAAATCCACAGCAGTGGTGATCAGCAGTGAATTAATCCGATCTCATTAACAAAACTTTATGCTGCCACGTGCCTATTTTTTCCGAGTTGGCTCTACCACCGATACCTAGAACAAAAAGGAGTAAAGCGTGCAAAAAAACGTCACACAATCAACCATTCGATTCTTTTTATTCATTCTGCTTCTTCTGCTATTCAGCGGCTGCTCCGAAAAACCGGCCGGCTCACCCGACACCGCAACTCTGGTTGGCAACGTCTATGATAATACTTATTTCAAATTCAAGATCGAGCTCCCGGAAAACTGGTACACCGTGGACCAGGAAACCATGAAAGCAATTGCTAAAACAGGACAGGACATTATTGCCGGCGACGACAAAAATATGGAAGCAAGCCTCCAGGCCGCAGAAAAAAATGTATATAATCTATTCCAGACTTTTATGGTGGCACCCGGCACCCCGGTTGATTTTTTTAACCCTTCCATAACCGGAGTTGCCGAAAAAGTCAGTCATCTGCCGGGCATCAAAACCGGAAAAGAATATTTACAGAACGTAAAAATGCTCCTGAATTCAGGTCAGATAAACATTGATATCGACGAGGAGATACAACAGATTGACCTGGACGGCAGGGAATTCTATCGTCTGAATGCGGTTCTTTTGTTGGGGGGAAAAACAATACAGCAAAAATATTATACAGCAATAATTAACCGCCATGCCTTGGGTTTTGTCATCAGTTATGCTGGCACGGACCAATACGAACCCTTAGAAAGAGCCATTGAGGCCATAACCTTTTATTAACTTTCTGCATTCACCGCTGTTTTCCCTTGCGAATTAAGACCCATGAATATTCTCGCCCTTGATCACCTGGTCTTCTCCGTAAAAAATATCCAGGCACCCTGTGATTTTTATGCAACGGTCCTGGGGATGGATTCCCCGCTCCGGGCTCTTCAGACCTTTGTTTTTTAAGCGGGCTGGATATTCGAGAAATTATCCACGAGCTTGTGGCGAATGTTGTTGAAATTATCGAAGGCCCGGTGGAACGCACCGGGGCTGCCGGAAATATCTTCTTGCCTTTAATCCCCGCTTTATGTTTAAAATTTTTCGTTTTCTAGCTTGAAAAGCATGCTATATTCACTTGCTTAACTTTTGGACTATCCGAACAATATACCTAAACTTAAAATATACTTTTATTAAGGAGTTTTTCTATGAGCGATGAGCCCAACAAAATCATCTATTCCATGATCCGGGTCAGTAAATTTTACGACAAAACCCCTATATTAAAGGATATCAGCCTATCCTATTTTTATGGCGCAAAAATTGGCGTTCTGGGTCTGAACGGCTCGGGAAAATCGTCCTTGCTTCGCATTCTGGCCGGAACTGACACGAGCTTTAACGGCAAGACCACTATTTCCCCGGGGCTGACCGTGGGATTATTAGAGCAGGAACCAATTCTTGAAGAAGGCAAAACCGTTCGCCAGATCGTTGAGCAGGGAATGGCGGAAACCGTGGCATTGATGAATGAATTCAATGCGATCAACGAAAAATTTGCCGAACCCATGTCCGATGATGAGATGAATTCCCTTATCGAACGCCAGGGGGCGGTACAGGAAAAACTCGATGTCCTCAATGCCTGGGATATGGACTCAAGGCTTGAAATGGCAATGGATGCCTTGCGCTGTCCCCCGGGAGATACGCCGGTTTCTATTCTTTCCGGCGGCGAAAAAAGGCGGGTTGCCCTTTGCCGCCTGCTGTTGAAAAATCCTGACATTCTTCTGCTGGATGAACCCACAAACCATCTTGACGCCGAGTCCGTTGCCTGGCTCGAGCAGCACCTGCAACGGTATGAAGGAACGGTCATTGCCGTAACACATGACCGTTATTTTCTCGATAATGTCGCCGGCTGGATTCTTGAACTTGACCGGGGCCACGGCATCCCCTGGAAGGGCAATTATTCTTCCTGGCTTGAACAGAAAGAGAAACGACTGCAGAGTGAAGAAAAGACCCAGGACCAGCGTCGTAAGACTTTACAGCGCGAGCTCGAATGGATCAGAATGTCTCCCAAGGGCCGACATACAAAATCCAAAGCGCGTATCAGCGCCTATGAATCATTATTAACCGAAGAAACAGCTTCTAAAACCCGTGACTTTGAAATCTATATCCCGCCGGGTCCGCGTCTTGGAAAGCTTGTTATCGATGCTGAAAAAATTGCCAAGTCCTTTGATGACAGATTACTTTTCGAAAACATGACTTTCTCCCTTCCCCCGGGTGGGATTGTCGGAATCATCGGCCCGAATGGCGCCGGCAAGACAACGCTTTTTAGAATGATTACCGGACAGGACAAACCGGACAGCGGTTCAATCAGGCTTGGGGATACAGTAAAACTTGCCTATGTGGATCAGAGCCGTGATGACCTTGATTCCGAGAAAAGCATCTGGGAGGTCATTTCAGAAGGCCAGGACGTTATCACTCTCGGCAATCGTGAGGTGAACTCCAGGGCCTATGTTTCCCGTTTTAATTTTTCCGGAACCGAACAACAGAAAAAGGTAGGCCTTCTCTCCGGCGGCCAGCGAAACCGGGTTCATCTGGCCCGAACACTTAAACAGGGCGCAAATGTCATTCTTCTTGATGAACCGACAAACGACTTGGATATCAATACCCTTCGAGCCTTGGAAGAAGCCCTGGAAAACTTTGGCGGCTGTGCCGTGGTAATCAGCCATGACCGCTGGTTTCTGGACCGCATCGCCACCCATATTCTTGCATTTGAAGGCGACAGCCAGGTTGTCTGGTTTGAAGGTAATTTTTCGGATTATGAAAAGGATAAAAAAGAGAGGCTGGGAGATGCCGCGCTGCAACCGCATCGGATTAAATACCGGCACCTCACCCGATAATTATTTGGTCTCTCTTTTCCAGCAATTTATGGATATTAACGTCGCACTTTGAGCCGTGTGCTCCTGAGGGATAGCCCATGAACTATCCAGGCCACCGTAATACAAACAGAAAACCTTAGGGTTCTTGGTCTGGATAGTTCCTTGCTAATAAGAAATCTCGATGAGATGAAGCGGAGCGGTAATCACATAGAGCTATGGATGAGCAAGCCCGCTTATCTCGATTGAATAGAGTCTTCTGGCCACATCCAGGGGCATGTCATTGTTCCAGTTGCCGGTGCTTTGCGCCACCAGATAGAACAGAAAAAAAACACCCAATACCAGGACCGGAAGAATAAATACAGATATTTTTCTCTTCGTGGAGATCGACAAAGAAAGGCAGTCTTCTGCCGGGCAGACCGCCACACATTCCATACAGCCGATGCACTCGGGACTGAGCACTTTTTCTTTACCGGATACGCGAATCGAGCCCGGGCAAACCTTATTACACCTATCACATTCAATACAGTTTGCAGCCTGTCTTTTTACCTGAAAAGGACTTGCCATGGCAAGTATTCCCAGAAGACCGCCATATGGACATAAATACCGGCACCAAAAATTTCTGGTGAAAAACGAAACTACCACCAAAACACCCATTACCCAGAGACTCAAGATTGACGGATCGAGAAAAAACATGAGCATCTTGGCATCAGCAACCATGTTGTAGGTTGTTCGCGAAAACTGTTCGATTGCATAAAGGGGCATTTTCCAAATAATTATGTAGAGGAAAAACACGAGCAGGAGGTATTTCACCGAAAGCAAAGGATAATCAAGCCATGCCGGCAGCCGGATCAGAATGTTTAATTTCCTTGCGGTCCACTCTGCCAGGTTCGAGGTGAATCCTACCGGACAAATCCATCCGCAAAACCCTTTTCTCAGAAACAGTCCGATAGCAAGCGCTGCAATAAAAATCGTCAAGCCGGCCGGGTGAATCTGGTCGTACTGACCAGTGAGAACCAGTTTTTTTAAACTCATCAAGGCACTTATTGGCAGAAACCCTTCTACAGAGGGCGGCCGGGGCACATACTTTTCCGCGTTACCGCTCGCCCAGAGATAAAACCTGTAGAACCGCCAACCGTCAAACAGCACAAAGAAAAAAAATCCAGCCTGAACAAGCCGTCGTAATCCGCTGAAATTTGTATTGGCAAACAGCCTGAAGCGGGTGTTTTCTTCTTTCATATAGCGCTTGATGAAAAATTTCAGAGGCCTTGAACTCCGTCAAGAACCCTGGCTATTTTTTCGAAAATTATCAAATATCTTCTCGGGAATGATCCTTTGCCTTTATTTTCAAATCAGAAATCAAGGGGACTCTGCGGCGACCCCACTCCCTGCTCTTTAAGGATATGGGCATATACCAATGTCGTTGATAAATCCTTGTGTCCGAGTAATTCCTTGATTGTCCGTAAATCCGTCCCCTCCATCAGCAGGTGGATAGCAAAGCTGTGCCGAAAGGTCTGAGGCGAAACCATTTTTTGTACTCCCGCTTTTTGGGAAGCCTTGCGGATTGCCTTTTGGAGGGAAGACTCGTGTACGTGCAGTCGCTGATTGTTTCCAGTCGACGGATCAACACTTATTTTTTCAGCAGGAAAGACAAACTTCCAATCCCAATCCTTCTCCTTTTCAGGATTTTGCTTGAATATAGCTTCAGGTATCGGAACAGTCCCGCTCTTATTTTCCAAATCTTTGGTGTGCTTTACCCTTATTTTTTCAAGATGTTCCATAAGCTGTTGACTCATCGGTTCCGGTAAAAAAGTTGACCGGAGGACTTCGCCGTTTTCATCTCGGACATGAATTTTTTTCTGCGCAAAATCAAGATCTCTTACCCGGAGAGTTACACATTCCATAAGCCTGAGTCCACCGCCGTAGAGGAGTTTGGCCATGAGCTGGTTTTTGCCGCTCATACATACAATTATGTGTTTAATTGCTTTTTTATTGAGCACCAATGGCAATTTTCTTTTTTTCAAGGCTTCAGCGGCATGTATTTCCTTGGAGTCAAAATCCTGTTTGAGTACCTGTCTGTGGAGAAAAGCCAGCGCATTAAGCGCCTGCTTTTGTGTGGACGGAGAAACATTTTCTTCTTTTGCCAAGGAAGAAAGAAATTGCTCAACCTCTTTGGTTCCCATCTCCAGGGGGTGCCGCTTATTATGAAATAGAATATATTTTTGTATCCAGCCGACATAGACATCTACAGTTCTCTTGCTATAATGCTTGAATTGCATAACCTCTCGAACATATTCAAGAAGTTTTTTCTTGGTTTTTCCATGGCCCATTACTTTTTTTTGCGATTCATTTTCTTGCATACAGACCTCGTTCAACATAAACCAGATATATTCCAATAAGCCGAGCACGTCCTTACGGTCTTTATTCCTTAATACAAAACATAACAGAAATTATTTTTTCAAACATGTTTAATATTCCAGGATAAAACCTTGCACATGCAAAGGGAAACATTGATAAACTCAAATCTTATGGTTCGGCTGTTTGGCTTAGTAAATTTAGTTCAAATCTCAACCGGCAGATTCTGACAGTATTAATTATCATAAACATTAGATTCATAATTTTCTAAAACCCGTGTATACTTTATTAAGTACTGAAAAGATGGTTCAATACCGGTAGTCAACCCGAAAAACAATTACAGGATGAAACGGTTTATGAGCAAAAAAAAACTTAATTGCTGGGAATTTAAAAAATGCGGCCGCGAACCGGGCGGTGAAAATGTAATAACTCTTGGAGTCTGTCCTGCTTCCACGGAAAAAAGCATGGACGGTATTCACCGGGGCGATAACGCCGGCCGGTCCTGCTGGATTATTGCCGGAACTTATTGCGGAGGTAAAGTCCAAGGAAACTTTGCCGCCAAACTAGAAAACTGCACAAAATGTGATTTTTTTCAAATTGTTATCACCGAGGAAAAAACCGAAGTGCAAGATGCCATCGATCTCCTGGAAGTTTTGAAAATCGTTACCCGCTGAAAAAATTTCTTACCCAATTCTCAAAATAAATTCCTGGCACTCTCTGTGGATAGCAATTGTCTGTTCTGAAATATTCACTGCCGTTCTTACCTCTTTTGTCTGCATTAGCTGGTTCGGAGATATTGATTTACGCTATATTCTCAGGGGAATTATTGATTCCTTTGTCGTCGCCCTTGTATTAAGTTTTTTATGAGAGTGCTGTTAGACTAAAACGAGAGGGTGATAGCTGGTTTGCAGCTAAAAGATTAATACATGACAGGATAGCCAGCCTTTTTCCAGGCGGCAATCCCGCCTTTTATATAAAAAATTTCCGGAAACCCATCTTTTGCAAGATATCGAGAGGCGGCATCACTACGCCCTCCAAGGGTGCAGATAACAAGAATCGGGGTTTTCTTTGGCAAATCATAATTTTTCCTGGCAATATCCGGAAGAGACAAGAGAAGCGATCCGGGAATAACACCATGCGAGAGTTCCTTCAAGTTTCGCACATCAATTACAACCAAATCCGCTCGCGTGTCAATAAGTTCCTTTGCTTCCGCCGGGGAAAGCTCCTTAATAATACTGGCTGATCCCGCCAGCATTTCCGGCGTCACCACGACTCCCGCCAGGACCGGCGAAGAAAAACAAATGACGAGCAGGAAAAAGAGTAAAGCAGGTCGTCTGCTGTTTTTTTGAGTAACCGTCGCTTGAGACATTTACAAACCCCTGTCCTCGAAGTAACTCCATAAAACATTTGGTGCGCCCGGAGGGATTCGAACCCCCGGCCTGCGGATTCGAAGTCCGACGCTCTATCCAGCTGAGCTACGGGCGCAGCAAAAAGAATTCCGTTTTTTTATTATAATTCATATCCCGTCATAAACCAACCCATACCTTAAACAAACATCCAGGTTGCAAATTATTATTGAAGCTCCCCACGCAGGAAAGAATCGACTCCGAGCAGCGAGGAATGCCCTCACTCTGTAAATTCATTTCCTTTTCTCTGTCGGTATACCACGTCCCGGCTTTTTCCAGAAACCCGAAATATTTTCAGGATTGGATAAAACCTGCCAGGTGCGCTCTGTGATCTCGTCAATTTCGGAAATTGTTGTTGATAGAGGCAGCCAGAGGTAGATAATGTTGCCAAGCGGCCGCAAAAGTAGCCCTTTTTCAAGGCCCTTCAAATAAATCTTCCATCCTACCCTGTCAACCGGATCAAATGGCTTTTTTGTTTGTTTATCTTTAACAAGCTCGATTGCGGCAATCATCCCCAGGTGGCGAAAATCGCCGACCCACGGCAGATCGAGAAATCGCTGCATCCTTTGTTTTAAATGCGGCACGGTCCGTTGCATTGTTGAAAATGGTTTTTCCCTGGAAAAAACTTTAAGCGATCCCAGTGCCGCTGAAGCGGATAACGGGTTTCCGGTAAAGGTGTGCCCGTGAAAAAAAGTTTTATTCTCCGAGTAGTCGGCGTAAAACCCCTGATACACCTCTTCGGTTACAAGGGTCGCAGCCATAGGCAGGGCGCCTGCGGTCAGGCCTTTGGACAAACAGAGAAAATCCGGAACAACTCCCTGATGATCCATGGCAAACATCCGGCCAGTCCTGCCGAAACCGGTGGCCACTTCATCAAAAATAATATGCGCGCCGAATTTTCGGACAATTTCAACCGCCCGGGCAAGATAACGCCCAGGATATACTATCATGCCGCCCGCTGCCTGAATAAGCGGTTCAAGGATAAAGGCGGCAATTGTTTCTCCTTCATTTTCCAGGAGTTCCTGAAGCGGAACCAGGCATTCGAGATCGCAGGAATCCTTTTCATTTCCCATGGGACAGCGATAACAGTAAGGGGAAGGTATTCTGTGGGATTCGAACATCATCGAGCCAAACGCCTCATGAAACTCCGGCACTCCGCCAAGACTCATGGTGCCGATTGTATCGCCGTGGTACCCCCGCTCTATAGCAACGATTTTATGACGCTTCGGCTGTCCGGACTGGCGCCAGTATTGAATTGACATTTTTACCGCAACTTCACATGCCGTTGAGCCGTTATCCGAAAAAAACACCTTGGTGAGCGGTTCCGGAGTGCATTGTACAAGTTGCTCTGCCAGCAGGATTGCCGGTTCATGGGATGTGCCGGCAAGGAGGACCTGTTCCAGTCTGTCAAGTTGCGACAGGATAGCAGCCTTAATATCAGGATGATTATGGCCATGGAGAATACACCACCAGGACGAAATGGTATCAAAATACTCCCTACCCTTTTCATCATACAGCATGAGGCCTTGCGCCCGGTCAATTATCAGCAGGTCTCGATGAGCATAGTCTTTCATCTGGGTATACGGATGCCAGAGATATTTTCTGTCTTTTTCCTGGAGGTTCATCGTCTTTTCCAGTCTCACGAAACCGTTACTCAATTGTATTAATCCGAAGATGATAAATATCCGGATAATTCCTGTATTTCTCAGCGCAGTCCAGGCCATACCCCACCAGAAAGCCCTGCGACACCTCAAACCCGATATAATCAATTGAAACTTCTGTTTCCCTTCTTTCCTTTTTGTCGATCAGAGCGCAGATTTTTATGGACTTGGGGGAAAATGCGGCAAGGTATTGCCTCAACCTTTTAATCGTAAGACCGGTGTCAACAATGTCTTCAACCAGAAGAACGTCTTTGCCGCTGACTGCAAGTTCAACGCCTTTGCTGAATTTCAGCTCTCCCGATGAAACGGTCTGCGTTCCATAGCTGGATACTCTTACAAAATCTATCTCAAGGGGCAAGTTTATCTCTCGAACCAAATCCGCCGCAAATATAAAAGCACCATTTAGGATTCCGATAACCAGGAGCTCTTTCTTCGCGTAATCTCTGGTGATTTCACGCCCGAGCGCCCTGGTTCTTTTCCGAATATCTTTTGCAGCTACAACCAGTGTTTTTTCGATTTCCATTTTTGTTCGTTGCAACCTTTTGATCTTTAATAACAGCCCCCAGACTTGTGCCGGAATGACGGTTTGTTATTAACAAAATACTTGACCTACATATACTGCTCCATGATAATTATAAAAAATCATCGCGGAAAAATTAATTTCATCTCATTGTAAATGTGATTAAGACTGAAGCAAACCTTAAAACCCCTACAGGAATTATTAAAACGGAGAATTACAATGAAGAGCTATGAATGTGAAGTGTGCGGATATGTTTATGATCCTTCGGCAGGCGACCCGGAAAACGGCGTTGATCCCGGCACTGATTTCAAAGACCTGCCCGCTTCCTGGACCTGTCCTGTCTGCGGGGCGGGCAAGGACCAGTTCACTCCAGTTGAATGATTCAGGAATCTGTTTTCCTGCCGGTAAACCCTCAGGCTCGAAAAAAACATGCCAAACAGGCAGGAGCCGATTAAATCAGGACATCTCCGGTTATGCTGTCCCAGGCTTTGTTTACTTCTTCAGCAAAGGAACTGATAAATTCATTTAAGTTTACTTCCATGAACACCTTGTGTTGTTCCTGGATCAACACCCAGGCAAAAGAGCGAATCAGGTCTTCGCTTGCATCCTTTTGGTTCCCTACACAGACTTTCCGGCTGGTTGCCATTACATCGGCTATATGTACCAGGGCCACTGAAAGAAAATTATCCTTGGTGTTTTCCGGAAAATGATGAAATCGCATGACGTCCGCATATGCTCCAGGCAACCCCATTTTCTGAGCAATCCAGCAACCGGCAAGCCCGTGATCAATACCGATATATTCTTTCTCCGACTCATTCAGATCATGAAAGATGTGATCAGGATTCAAAAGCTGCGGATAAAATCTGGGCTCCATCCGGTCAAGGGCAAACATCCCGAAATCATGCAATAAGCCAGCCAGATAAATATCTCCTGAAATGTTGAGCCGGATTGCGTCCTTGAGCATGGCGGCAATCCTGCCCACGGCAACGGAATGCTCCCACAGGGCCGCGGTCAATCTTCCGTCCCCTGAAAAAACCGTTATCTCCCTGCTCTTTTCAATGGTTTCAGAAATCACCGTCTGAATATGCTTGATACCAACGGCAATCATCGCATGAGGCACTGATGCTACAGTAACCGCCCGCCTGAAAAAAGAAGAATTTGCGGTCTGGAGAACCACACTGCTTAAAACAGGGTCCAAAAGAATCAGCTCCGAAAATCTCCGGGTATCCTCAACCTCCCCAACCAGGAAAGACGAAAGTCTTTCCGCTACGGAAGGATTGACGTGCAGGTAGTATTCCGGCTCTATTTTGCGCCTGATGCTTGCCGGAGATACCCGAGGCTTCCGCACCGGCATCGGCGGCAAAGAGCCAAGCCTTCCACCTTCTGCAACGTTTTTTCCAGGACCTTCCGCTTTCGGCTTGACGAACAGCTCATCCCGTCGGTCATCAAGGGCCTTAACTTTTTCTTTTGCCCTTTCTCTATCCGGACTTGATACTTTAACAGGCTCCCCAGCCTGGGTTACCATCCTCTCGTTGGCCATGATAAGGCGGCTTACGAGGATTTCGCAGAACCGTTTATAGAATTTAAGCTGCAGAAAGACGTTGGAGGTATTTATGATGTCGGGTTCAACCATCAGAATAAAGGAATTCTTGGTAGTCTCAACTCCGGCGGTTCGTTTGATTTCGGTAACCAGAGACATTTCGCCGAAACAATCCCCGGTTTTCAGGGTTGTCAATTCAAGCTTGCCGGCTCCGCCATCAATGGTCTTAAAAACTGAAACTTCGCCCTGCACAAGGATATAGAAGCCTCGGCCCATTGAGTTTTCTTCAATGAGCAGCGTATCCTTAGAGACAATCATCCACTTGCTGACATTCAAGAACTGCTTGAGTTCATGATCATCAAAATCATCAAAGAAGGCTATTTTTTTGAGAAAGTTAACCTGTTGATCAAGGTCAAGATTCCTGGCGTCCTTTGTTCCCATAATTCCTTCTTTCTGGAGTGAATCAATGCCGGCTGACTAATTTTTCTTAAAAACTATAACGGCAGTCTAAAATGCCGTCAATGCGAAACATTCCGCAGCCCAGGAAGAATCATCCAAAGTTCAATAATAAAAAAGGGGAGGGAGACTATTTGCCGATACAAAAGCCTTCAAAAATAAAATCAAGAATATCTTCAACGTCGGTCTCGCCGACAATATCGCCGAGATGATCCAGTGAAGTCTGCAGATCTATAGCCAGAAGATCCGGTGACAGTATGGTTGTGCCGGCTAAGACTCCCTGCACTGCATCACGGGCCTTGGTAAGCGAGGCTTTATGCCTGATATTGGGCACACAATCCTGGTCCGGGTCACCCTTCATTGCACCCCCGGTGATCTGAGTAAAGATCGCCTCCTCCAGATTGTCGAGCCCTGCATGGGTTTTTGCTGATATGAAAATTATTGTCCGCCCAGGAAATCGGCATTTGATCGGCGCGTCATCAAATTTCCCAAGCTTGTCAATTTTATTTGCAACCAGGAGCATCGGCTTTTCAGCCACACTTGCATAGAGTTCGGTGTCTTGATCAGATAGCGGCTCGCTGCCGTCGATCATGAAAAGAACCAGGTCGGCGCTTTCAAGTTTCTGGCGGGATCGTTTGATCCCGAGCTCTTCAATCTCTCCCTCAGCGTTTCTGATCCCTGCCGTATCGATTATTCGCACCGGAATGCCCCTGATATCGAGATATTCCTCA
Organism: Pseudomonadota bacterium; assembly: GCA_018823135.1. Taxonomy (NCBI): domain Bacteria; kingdom Pseudomonadati; phylum Pseudomonadota; species Pseudomonadota bacterium. Next base: position 35,373 of record JAHJJF010000016.1, on the reverse strand, counting down.
ATGGTATCGCGGGTAGTTCCCGGCACTGGCGTCACAATAGCGCGCTCTTCCCGTAACAGGCTGTTTAACAGACTCGACTTGCCGACATTGGGTCGCCCAAGAATCACAACGGCAACCCCCTGAAAAAATATTTTTCCGCGATCAGCGGCTGCGATCAACTCATCAAGGGGGTTCAGCACCTCTCTGACAAGTTGCTCCTCAAACTTTTCCGGGTCAAGGATTTCAATATCATCGTCCGGAAAATCTATTGCAACTTCTATAATTGAACGGAGAGAAACAAGGGAAGAACGTATTTCAAGGACCCGCTGGTAAAGACGGCCCTGCAATTGCGCCATTGCCATCTTGAGGCTTTCCGGGGTCTTGGCTTGTAGAATTTCAAGAACCGCCTCGGCTCGGGTAAGGTCGATCCGGCCGGAAAGAAAAGCGCGCTTGGTAAACTCGCCGGGCTCTGCAAGCACCGCCCCGGCCTCAAGGATGAGGCCAAGGATTTCCTGAAGAAGGAGATAGCTGCCATGGCAATGGATTTCAACCACATCATCACGGGTGTAAGTATTCGGCGCCCGCATGTATACGGCAAGTACCTCATCAACAACCCTGTCGGTGCCCGGGTTAACTATCCAGCCATAATACATTTTGTGACTGTGAAATTTTGCTCGCTTGGTTCGTGGCTTGAAAAGCCCTGTGAGGATGGGCAGGGCAAAGGCCCCGCTGATGCGGATGATACCTATGCCGCCAGTGCCGGGTGGAGTGGCAATGGCAGCTATTGTTGCAGCATTATGTTCCTGTATTTTCATGTGTTATACAGAATTCATACTATTGTCTTTGTCTGTAAAGAAAAGAGGCTTTGCGGTGCATGGCTGGCGCACTTACCTCCACGGAAGCTGAAAGACCAGGGAGGCAAGTTTTTTCATGCCGTACAGAGCGGAGTAAATGACTACTTCTGGACAGACACTACATGTTTTCCAAACCTTTTACTCGGACTCCATCGCTTGCCCGAGGGTTTTTTCCGGCCTTTTTCCAGGACTCCGTCGCTTGCCCGAGGGTTTTTTCCGGCCTTTTCCCGGGAGATAAATAAGTATTTTTTTAAACAGCCCGTCACCGACACTGCGACTCCGGATAGTCGTGTCGTTCTGCAGAACCATATGAACAATTCTGCGCTCAGCCGGGTTAATTGCGGAGATCGTGGCAGTCTTGCCTGTTTTCTTTACTTCTTCAGCAAGTTCCAGTGCCTGTTTTTCAAGTTCCTGCCCCCGTGCTTCGCGGTAATCTCCCGCATCCAGAGAAAGCATGATTTTTTCTTCAAACTTTCTGCTTACTATCTTCCGCAAAAGAAACTGCAATCCGTCAATGGTTTGTCCTTCCGGCCCGACGATACCTTCGAGGTTTTCACCGGAGATATGGGCTAACGCTTTTCGCCCACTAACAGACATGGAAACATCAAAGGAATAGCCCATGAGTTCGAGCAGTTTCACCAAGTCGGCTTTAATGGTATCAAGCACTTCCTGGGAAATATCAACTACTGGATCAATTTTTTTCTGGATGTTTTGCTCTCGGTCTTTGGAGGTTTTCTTCTCCGGAAGACGTGACTTGCTCCTGGATAAAACTGCTTCTTCATTCTCCTTTCTTGTCACCAGAATTTTTGCGGCCTTCCGGCATAAGCCAAAAATCCCTGCGGAGCCTGTCGACAGAACTTCAATATTCAGGTTTTCCCTGTCTACCTTCAATCCGGCGCAAGCCTTCTGGATCGCATCGTCTATATTTGTTCCTTCATATTCCATTTTTATTGACATTGTATTTCTTCCTCCGTTGTTGTCAGGCACTTAACCTCATCAGAAAGAGGGATCCCCGGCTTGGATACGGGCCTGACAGACTTAATCAATCGACTTGGCGGTTAATGACATATTGCTGGGCCATGGATAACAGGTTGTTTACGAACCAATAGAGCACAAGCCCGGATGCAAAATTGAGAAACAAAAAGGTGAAAACCACCGGCATGAACATCATCACCCTTGCCATTTCCGGGTTAGCCGCGGTATTCGGGGTCATTTTTTGTTGCATGAACATACTTGCCCCCATCAATAGGGTCAAAACCGGGAGCCCTCCGAGGAATGGCAGGTCAAATCCTATAAACAATCTGTCCGGTGCGGACAGGTCGGTAATCCACAGCATAAACGGTGCATGCCTGAGTTCTATGGTCTGCAGGAGCACTTTATAGAGTGCAAAAAATACCGGAATCTGCAAAACCATCGGCAGGCAGCCGCCAAGGGGGTTTACCTTATAGGTTTTATAGAGCTCGATCATTTCCTTGTTCAGCCGCTCTTTGTCATCCTTATATTTTTCTCGGAGCTTGGTCATTTTCGGCTGCAGTTTCTGCATGGTTTTCATCGATTTCATGCCTTTATGTGAAATCGGCCAGAAAAGTCCTTTGATAAGCACGGTGACGAGAATTATAGCCAGACCATAATTGCCTACGTACTTATAAAAGAAATTAAGCAGATACAGGGCCGGTTTGGCCATCACATCGAACCAGCCGAAATTGACGATGCGGTGAAGATCCGGGCTGGTGGTTTTTAAAATGGAAAGCTTTTTGGGACCGAAATAAATACCGTACTGGTATGTCTTGCTTTCGCCCGATGCCAGTATATCAACCGGCGCGGAAATAACGGTTGAAACCTTGGTGTCACCCAGCGACGACAGGGTAACCGAATTGCCCGCGGGATTTTCTGGAATAATTCCACACATGAAATAGGTGCTTTCATAAGCCACCCAGCTGATCCGGCCGCTCATTGTTTTAGGCCCGTCTTCAATAATGTCGTCGACCTTGGTCTCTTCCAATACATTTTCAAGATAAACCGCAGGGCCATTGAACAGGAAGCGATCGCTTTTTGAATTTACGGAAAAAGGATTATTCACCAGGCTTAAGAAAGGCGCTCCCTGGTATGACTGCTGGGTGGTATTTCTGACTTCCACGGCCATGTCGATTTTATAATCCTGGTCGGAAAAGGTAAGAATTCTGGTCAGTTCCAAGCCGGATGCCAGTGGTGCGGTGAGGGTCAAAGTACTTGTGCCGCCGAATGAGGTGCTCACATGCTCCCGGTCTGCGGTAAAGGTTGGCACAACAGCTCTGGTCGGTTCGATACCCCAGGTGAAAAATAAGGGGAGCTCGCGCACTGCCTGGGTTTTAATCAGCTCCTTCAGGCCTGATTCCGGATCGAGAGCTTCATTGTAATTTTTTAATTTAAAACTTTTAACCCCTCCTCCCGACTCGGTAATAACCGCAGTATACAGGCTTGTTTCTATAGTAATGTCTCTGCCCTGGGGAGCGCCGGCTTCAGGGGCTGGAACTGTTTCATCCTGAACCAGAGACGCTCCGGCCTCAACTGGCAGGATTGCGGCGGATTCCTGCTGACTGTTTTCGGTGGCGGATTGCTCCGGAACCGGTGTTTCAACGGGAGGTACAAAAAAATATTGCCACCCCACAAGTATGAGAAAAGCTAAAGCTATTGCTAAAAAAGTTCTTTTGGTTTCCATAGAATTATATTTCCGTCACTAATCTTTTATTGATCATCCCTCATTTTTCCCATGAGATACACATTCCCGGCAGACCGGATCATAACCGCCTGGATGAAAAGGATGACAGCGAAGGAGCCGGCGCAGAGTCAGATACATACCTCGCCAGGCGCCATGTACATTTATGGCTTCAATAGCATACCGGGAACACGTGGGGGTAAATCTACAACTAGGCGGAATCAAAGGAGAAAGAGCCACCTGATAGGCTCTGATAAGGACAACTAATATTTTTTTCACATACCCACCCCTATCGGGCAATTACGGGCAAGAAAGGGTATCCGGAACCATGGTTTTGCCATGGGGATTGAATAAGTCTCTGCCGCGGCTTAATTTTGGCACTCACATCTTTTCTGCCTAAATTTTCAACTGCCTTATGCCGCCTGTTTCCCGGGTACGCTTAATGTCCCGCTGCAAAAAAAAACGGATTTTTCCATAGGTGCTATTCCCGGGACTTTGCTTGGTAAGACACTGCCAATCAAAATGAAAATGCTTTACTGCGGGGTTGTCTTGTCATGGCCTGAACCGCATTTTTTACATCTGAAGGTGAATCTGGCATGAACCCGCTTCTGACAGCAAAAACGATATCTGTCGCCGGTAATATGGTGCTCCTATGCAACCTGAAAAACTCTCTGATTATCCTCTTAATCCTGTTTCTTTTTGTCGCCTTTCTGATTCCGTGTACACTGATGCCCAGTCGGCTCGTCTCATGGCTGCTTGCAAGAAAAATGAGGCTCAAATCCTTGGTTTTAAGCCGTATGCCGTCCCGGTACACCTCTCTGTACTGCCAGGGTTTTCGGAGCAGGGATGATTTTGGAAGTTTCTGACTCATCTCATTGCCCACAAAAGCCCGCGTCTCAAATTCTTTCAGGTTTTATAACCGGCTTTAGACAGCAAGACGATGACGGCCCTTGGCCCTTCTTCGCTTAATTACCGCTCGCCCTGCTTTGGTTTTCATTCTCGCCCGGAAACCATGGGTCCGGTGCCTGTGAATATTACTGGGTTGAAAGGTTCTTTTACTCATTGTTCTTCCTTTATGTCTTCAGTTAAAGAGTTATTTCCAGGGTATCTTTGTTTCTGTAAAACTTCTCGGCGCCTAATTATCTGATTGCCTTATCGTCCTTCCCGGCAGCCAATCCAGTACTCTGGAAAACAAATATTAAAGTGATAAATAACCACCACAGAGCTTCCGACTTATATTGTCGGCCTCGTCGGCAAGTAAACACGGGGAGGCTCCCAAAAAACTTCCGTCGGCAGCTATAACGCCCGTAATTTGCTGAATTAACAAGGACCTGGTGATGATTGCGAGACTTGTTACGACTTCATCATTCTTGAACATTGCATACTAACCACAACTCAATAAACATGTCAAATATTTTCAATTAGCAAACATCCTTCATGCCTCACCAGCAACGCGTGAAAATAATGCTTATCGGGAGGAGTTTTTATCCAACCCGAACATTTCACGAATCAGATCAAGCTTGTTTTGTTTGTCTTCCGGGGATGCTTCTGATTTCAGAAAAAGAATTGGATCATGGAGCAGTTTGTTTGCCAACGCATTGGCCATTATTTCGATAGCTTTTTTATCATTTGTTGAGAGATCTTTCAATTGAGCGAATGTTTTTTCAAGTTCTGCAGTTCTTATTTCTTCGGCTTTTTTCCGGAGCTCGACAATTGTCGGGGCAACCTCCAGACTTTCGACCCATTGCCGGAACTTCAGAGTCTCCTCTTTAACGATTCTTTCTGCCGTGGCGGCTTCCTTGTCCCGCTCCGACTTATTGATCTCAACAACATTTGTAAGATCGTCAATGTCATAGAGATAAATATTATCCAGTTCGTTAAGTTTGGGATCAAGGTCTCTTGGAACCGCTATATCTATAAGAAAGAGCGGTCGGTTTTTTCTCTGCCTCATGATCGGCTTGAGATCATTTTTATTGAGAATAAGCTCTGTCGCCCCGGTTGAGCTTATTAAAATATCCACATCCTCAAGCTGCCCAACAATCTCCTCCAGAGCTACCGCCGTGCCGTTAAATTTGCGGGCAAGTTTTACTGCTCTCTCAAATGTCCTGTTGGCAACAACAACCCCAGCAACACCTTGATTAATCAAGTGTTCCGCCGCAAGCTCGGCCATTTCTCCAGCCCCTACCAAAAGAACCCGCTTGCCTTTGAGATTTCCGAAAATCTTTTTTGCAAGCTCAACCGCCGCATAACTTATTGACACCGCACTGCTGCCGATTTTTGTTTCCGTGCGGATACGCTTGGCAACCGAAAAGGCCTTATGCATCAACTTGTTTAAAATTATGCCGGTGTTTTTACTCTCGGAAGCTTCACGGTACGCCTGCTTCAACTGGCCGAGAATCTGCGGTTCACCGACAATCATCGAATCAAGGCTTGATGCAACCCTGAACAGGTGATTTATTGCCTCTTTTCCCTGGTGCGCATAACTGTACTTTTCGGTTTCCTCTTTAGTCAGGTTCGTTTTTTCAAACAAAATTTTACGGACTGCAGCGATAGATTCCTGAGGGGTGCGGCTGATCATTACCACTTCAACCCTGTTGCATGTGGAAAGAAAGCAGCACTCATCACAACCGTCAAGCCCGGAAAGCCTGACAAGAGGTGATTCGCATTCCCCGGAAAAAGCCAGTTTTTCGCGGACTGCAACAGGGGCTGTTTTATGGTTAACCCCCAATGTAACGATTGAATCAACCAACATAGGAATGCAACCCCGAGAGCAGGAAAGACACACCCCAGAGGGTGAATAACACTGCGGAAAAACCAATGATAGACATGATCGCCGCCCTTTTCCCTCTCCAGCCGACAGTCAAGCGTTGATGGAGAAGCGCAGCATAGATGAACCAGGTAATCAGTGACCAGGTTTCCTTGGGATCCCATTGCCAGTATGTGCCCCACGCCTGCCGCGCCCAGATGGATCCGGTAATGATCCCCAGGGTCATGAGCGGAAAACCTATGGCAAGGCAGTGGTGGTTGAGACTATCCAGGGCATCCAGGGAAGGCAGTCGGCTGTAAAAAAGGCCGAAACTCTTTTTCTTGATCTCTCTTTCCTGCAGCAGATACATGATGCCGCCGCAAAAAGCCAGGGCAAGAAAGCCATAAGCCATAAGCGCGATACTTGCGTGCACAGGAAGCCAGTTGCTTTGCAGGGCTGGAGGTAACTCCTTGATGTGCTTGGACGATAGAACCGCCACAAGCATCAGCAGCGTTACCACCGGGCTCACAAAAGTCCCGAAATTCTTAACCTGGTGCCGCCAGCGAAACGAAAGGAAGGCCCAGGTTATGGTCAATGCAAAAAAGGAGACCGCCTCATGATTGCTGGTAAGCGGGGTATGACCTGCAGCAACATACCGTACAATGAGATAGATGAAATGCAGTACCCCGGCAACAAAGAATATGGACCGCGCCCCCAATCGAATCTTTTTGTTTTGTGAGAAAAAAAAGACCACATAGGCGGCTGTTGCCAGAATATAACATAAAAATGTTGCTGAAAAAAGAAGGTTCATATCCGCACATTCCTCAGACAGGGTCAAACATATAATCAAGGATTATCATTGATGGCGTCGTAAAAAGTCCATCGTACCGCTTCAGAATGGCTAAGTAAAAAGTTGGTCACAGGTAAGCGAACCGGTGAGACTCCGAAGTATCGTGGTGTAGCAAAAGCGACTGCATACAAATGCATGTCGAGCATTTCGCGAACCCAGACACCGCTTCGCTGTTACGACGCAGTAGAGCGACTTTTTACGACGCCATCATCATTATAATTTTGTAATTCTATTTCTATGCCCACTGAATCCTTGAGATGCCTTTTCATCGCACCCCAATCTCGCTTTTTGATCCATTCAAGCATATCACAGTCAAGAAGATTGTGAAACAGTGTCTTATTTTCTTCGTGGGGCCTGCCCTGGGCTAAAACTGTCTCGCGCACCTCTCCGAGAATCTTTAACAGAATTTCATATTCTTCGCCGAAACGCTCTTCATTCTCCTTCCTTAATTTTCTCGCAAGAGCCGGGCTTTTGCCGGCTGTTGAAAAAGAAACCGTCAAGTCGCCACGCCGTATTGTGGCGGGCAGAATAAAATTACACCATTTCGGCACATCAGCAACATTCAAAAGAATATTCTTCTCTTCGGCTTCGTTGCTTATTGTCGCCTGAACATCGGGATCGTCTGTTGCAGCGATCACCAGAAATGCCCCAGTCAGGTCACCCTTTTGATATGCCCGATCTATCCATTCAAGTTTGCCGGTTTTCTGAAGTTCGGCAAGTTCGCTGATAATTTCCGGACTGATGACCGTAACCTTGCCGCCATAAGCAATCAACGCATGGACTTTTCGCTGGGCAACGTTACCGCCGCCGATGACGATACAATATCGATTACGGATATCAAGACAAATCGGAAAATAACTCATAATTATTGCACTTTTCCCTCATTAAATTATACAGATAACGGCCTTGCACAGCGTCCACAGATAACTCGTTTTGTCCATGCGCGATTGGCAATTATAGCCGCTCAAGGCTGAATTTTCAGGATTTCAACCCTGATTTTGCCCTCAAGCCCCTGTGCAAAAATCCTGGCATCTTCCATGGTGCCGACACTTCCACCCAGATGCATCGGGATAGCCACCCTTGGATTGAGTTCAAGGGCTGCGCCAACCGCCTCACCGGCTGTCATAACATAAGTTCCGGAAACAGGCAAAAGCGCAATATCCGTTTTGATGAATTTCATCTCGGGTATGTGGTCGGTGTCACCGGCGTGATAAAGCCGCACCCCCTCCACCGTGAGAATGAAACCAATCCAGTTATTACTTTTTGGATGAAACTTTTTATTCGTATTATATGCAGGAACCGCCTCAACGGTAATCTCTTCTATTTCCAGCTTATCGCCGGGTTTCATACTTTTGGTTACTGCCTTGCGGATAAATTTTTCCGCGGCCCGGGGTTCGGAAATTATGATTGTGGAACTCTTACAAATTTTCTCCACATCTTCGGGCGAGCAATGATCAAAATGATCGTGCGTTATAAAAATGATATCTGCGGGCGCCTTTTCACCTTGCAATTTATAGGGATCAAAATAGATGGTTTTCCCTGATGCCTTCAAACAAAAAGTATCATGCCCATACCAGACCAGGTTATTGAGAATCTTTTCAATATCCATAACCACCTCCGGGATTTGCTTTCAGTTTTAAGGATAAAACGGGCACCAGCTGCCTGTCTCGCCATAACCACAAGAAATAATTAAACAAACTATTTCCAGACGTCATCCCTCTTTCACTTTGACAGGTTAAACCTTTCTATTATATTCATATTATGAAAACCAAAATGAGAAACGATCAACCACAGGAAACAGATCATGAATAAAGGAACCATACAAATCAAGACCTCGTCACAAATGGAGCTTGTTGACATAACCGGTAAAATTCAACAGGAACTCCAGTCCTCCGGCATAGAAGACGGTATCTGCATTGTGTATAATCCTCATACCACTGCGGGTTTAACCATTAACGAAGGCGCGGACCCAGCTGTTCAGTCTGATATCCTTGGCGCCCTGAAAAAAATTGTTCCGCTGGATTATCCATACCGGCACATGGAGGGAAACTCTCCGGCGCATGTGATGACGTCATTGATCGGCAGCTCTGTAACCATCTTTGTGAACAACGGAAAACTGCAACTAGGCACCTGGCAGAAAATTTTCTTCTGCGAATTTGATGGCCCGAGAACCAGAAAAGTTCTCTGGCAGATTCGTTAGATCAACAGATCAGCCGTTTATTTCTTGTACTACGCGAAACGCCGGTTTCACTCGTAAAAAATCCAGACTAGCGTGGCAGGCTTTTTCGGAGCAGGCTGAGCTCTTGGCGGCGGATGAATTTCAACAGATCTTCTTTGTCCTTGTTCTCAATATCCAACCGAAGCCCAAGACAGTGGGCCCGTAAATTTTCGTTATAGAATGATCGAACAACCCTGGCCCGCCCAACAGTATATCTGAATTTTTGATTTCCTTCCCCTGGACAGCATAGCGTTACCGAAATATCTGTAATTTCTGTTCCCTTCTGTATCGCCTCTCTTCCGGACAAACTCACGAAAAGCCCGGTAACGCTTAAATCCAAAACCACTGCATCCATCTTTTTGGATGCATCAAACACAAACGAAACCTTGCTGCCGATCGGGGCCGGCACCCGGTAATTGGTTCGCCGCTGGAGGCGGAACAAGGTCTTGGGAAACTCAAAATACAGTGTATCGCTTGTTGCCGATTCAAACTGTATATTAAAGTGATTCCATAAAAACCGCGTGTCCTTAAAAACAATTTGAAAGTGTTTTCCAGTTGCGGTTTCAGGCCAATCCGGAGGCCTGTCAATAAGAAGCTGGTGTTCATTGCAGCCCACCAGCACAGTACTCCCTGATTGATATTCCTTGCTGATCACGGTAATAAACACCCTGTTAAGCATAAGCCGGTCAAGAGATTGACTGATAATTGCTTCTGAGCGGGTTTTTTCAAACCCCGCTTTAACGGGAATCCACTCCGATTTTCCCTGTGGCTTGTCTTTTTTTGTTTTTTTAAAAAACATTAATCGGCTATCCTGATCGTCTGTTTCCAGCTTTTTAAATTTTCACTTTATCTTTTTAATTGTTGCCCTCAAGAGAAGCAATGTAAAATTCACCATTTTTTACAATATACATCCGCACTTGATGGCTTGTCATTTATTAACTGCTGGAACTCCAGGAACTATTATTGATTATGGATAAAAAAAATCTCTTTGCCGCCAAGAATATGCCGGTTGAAAACATCTGTTTCGGACTGAACAGAAAAGATGATGAGCAATCGCTTTATGCATTTCTCAACAGATTTTCCGCTCTGCCATTGTTACAAGCGATTATCCCCAGACTTTCGGACCACGAAATAGTATCGCTCGTTGACAACCTTACCGGTCTTATGCAAAAACATCTCAGCGAAAAAGAGTATCACTCTCTCTTTCTTGCCGATCTGTAAAAAAGATTATTCACTTCAGAAAAAAACAGAAGCACCTGTATAATATTAAAAAATTTTTCCCTGGGCCCAAGTTCACCTTGTGGTGAAAAACAACTCATCACCGTTTACTCAATACTTGTCACTTTCTGTAAAGGAGACTTCCCCTTGAAAAGCACAGTTGTCCGTGATTTGAGAGCATTTATTGATATTCTGAAAAAAGAATCTGAACTCATCGAAATTGATACTCCGGTTGACCCGAATCTTGAAATCGCTGAAATTCACCGCCGGGTCATTGCTCAAAACGGTCCAGCCCTGTTTTTTTCGTCCGTAAAAGGCAGTCGTTTTCCGGTTGTCACCAACCTGTTCGGCTCGCATCGTCGCCTGGAGCTTGCCTTTGGAACTCGTCCGCAGCAGTTCGTCAAAGACCTTGTTCGTGCCGCCGAAACACTGATGCCGCCGACTCTCGGCAAACTCTGGTCCATGAAGGGCATGTTCGGTCAAGCAATGAAGGTCGGCACCCGCAGGATCAATAAGGCGCCGATACTTGAAGAATGTCAGCTTCCTCCGAAACTCTCCGAGCTTCCCTTGCTGACCTCGTGGGATACGGACGGCGGCGCCTTTGTCACCCTGCCCCTGGTTTATACGGAACATCCCGCCGGCCGGGGACATAATTTAGGCATGTACCGCATCCAGCGCTATGACGATGCCACAACAGGCATCCATTGGCAAATCCACAAGGGCGGCGGCTATCATTATCATGAGGCCGAGAAAAGAAATGAAAACCTGCCCATGACCTTGTTTATCGGCGGCCCGCCGGCTTTAATGATGGCGGCTATCGCCCCGCTTCCTGAAAACATCCCCGAACTGATGCTGGCTTCCCTGCTTCTCGGCGACAAACTTGATCTGATCCAGGACCCCTTGGGCGGCCACCAATTGGTTGCCCATGTCGAATTTGCCGCTAAAGGTATTGTCCCGCCCCATAAACGCCGCCCGGAAGGACCATTCGGGGACCATTACGGCTATAATTCCCTGACCCATGACTATCCGGTCTTTCAAGTGCATCATCTCTACCACCGACGGGATGCGATTTATCCGGCAACGGTTGTAGGCAGACCTCGGCAGGAAGACTTTTATATCGGTGATTTTCTTCAGGACCTGTTATCGCCGCTTTTTCCCCTGGTCATGAACGGTGTCGAACAGCTGAAAACCTTCGGCGAAACAGGCTTTCACTGTCTTGCCGCAGCCCGCGTCAAAAATCGCTACCCCAGGGAAGCTTTTGCCGCAGGGCTTCGTATCCTGGGCGAGGGTCAGCTGTCGCTCACCAAATTTCTGATTATCACAGACGGCAATATTGATGTTACCGATTTTAAACGCCTCTGGTTGTATGTTTTGGAACGGGTGAACTGGCAGCAGGACCTTTTTATCTTTGCCGATGTTTCCCAGGATACACTTGATTATACCGGTCCTTCGGTAAATAAGGGTTCCAAGGCCATGCTCCTGGGCCTCGGCAAAGAGCCGCGAAACGTTCTACCAAAAACATTCAATGGCAACCTTCCTCTAGAGTGCTCAAATCCCGAAGCTTACCTTCCCGGCACTTTGGTCGTTCAAGGGGAACCATATGCTTCCAACCGGCAATTACCGCAGATTCTTGCTGATTCAGGGGCGTTTTCCGACTGGCAGGTGGTTCTTCTGGTGGACAACACCGCCAAAACAACGGTTTCACTGCAGGAGTTTCTCTGGACTTTTTTTACACGTTTCGAACCCGCAGCTGATATTTACACAAAGGAAACCACCACGAAACGATTTCATATCGGTCTTTCCGCGCCCATTGTTATCGACTGCAGAATGAAACCCTGGTATCCACATATACTTAAAGTTGATCCGGCGACAAAAAAACTGGTGGATGATAAAATGACTTCACTTCTCCCTCAAAAATGGCGATAGTTCTCTTTTCTCATGACCATTTCAATGCAGATAGTGTATTGAAAAAATGACGTTTTGGTTTGAGTTGAAAGTTTTGCTCACGGTCAGCCGGAAGATTTTCGCTACCTGCAGAGTGTTTCCCCATACTTGAGTATGCGAAATTCCCTTCGCCGCAATCAATATGACAGTTTATGCTTGAGAGCACTGCGAAATAAAATTTGCTTCTTGGTATCATTATGATAGAAACTGTTTAAGCTTGACGCCTTGTCTGCCGAAAGGATAGGATAGCACTGTTTTATTATACGAATATTTTGGAGATACCATGAAAATAAACGAACTTCTGCCGGGCAAACAGGCAAGCGGCATTAAATTTAATCGAGCAGACGGCACCACTGATTTCCAGAAACTCCTGGAAAATCAGCTCCAGACGATAAGTGAAACCAAGAATACAACAGGGCCAGCGCATGTTGTCCGACCGCTGGCAGTGCCGCCAAGTTTGCGAATCGAAGGCCTTACAGTCACTGAATCCACTCTCAAAAATCTGGACTCATACTGCTCTGCATTAAAAAATCTCAAAAACTCAACCTCGGCGCTCGAGCCATTCATAACAGCGATTGAAGAAGAAACCTCCGCGCTTATCGCGGTAAAAGGACAACTTCCAGAAGACGACCCGCTAGCCAAACTTCTTGACCGGGTTGCAGCAGTGGCTTATCTTGAAACCGCTAAATACCGTCGCGGTGATTACCTGGCCGGACATTAATCAGTCAAACCCTTTAATAAATTATAACGCCACCGCTTTTTCATGAAAGAACGGTTACAGAAAATTCTGGCCAATGCCGGAATCGCATCCCGCCGAAAAGCCGAAGAATTAATTCTGAGCGGCAAAGTCTCGGTTGACGGCAAAGTGATTACCGAACTGGGCTTTAAAGCAGATCCCCAAAAACAACGCATCGAATTTGAGGGTTCTCCCTTGGTCGATGAACAAGAAAAAATCTATATCCTGCTCAACAAGCCTCGCGGCTATTTGACAACCCTGCACGATCCACAAAATCGTCCCATTATCACCTCCCTCTTAGCAGATATCAGCACCAGAGTTTACCCTGTAGGCCGTCTCGACCTTGATACGGAAGGCGCTCTTATTCTTACAAACGACGGAGATTTCTCCAATCAAATCCTCCATCCGAGTAAAAAAATAAAAAAAACGTATATAGCCACCGTTTTTGGCCATCCCGCCCGCCAAAAATTAGATCAACTGGTCAGTGGAATTGAAATCGAGGGGAAAAAAACTGCGCCGGCAAAAATAACAAAAATTAAATCGAGAAAGCTCTCGACATCCTTTGAAATATGCATACATGAAGGCCGTAAACGCCAGATCAGGATGATGTTTGAGGCCGTAGGCCATAAGGTTATTGATCTGAAAAGAATCGCTTATGGAAAACTGAAACTTGGAAAACTGCCCTCGGGAAAATATCGCTTTCTTGAGAAAAAAGATTTGGAAAAAATCTTTTCTTAAAAAAATATTCTTTACATTCGACTAGTTACTGGTTTAAGATATCATATCTACTTGTATTCAATAAGTTTTTGCTTTTTTTTTATTTTGTGCCGCATTTGCATACTTTTTTTATTGGGAGAAAAAAGATGAATAAATCTGAATTAATCGAAGCCATTGCTCAGGAAACAAATATGCCGCTTCGTGAAGCAAGCATTGTTACCAACACGATCTTAGACTCCATGGTTGATTCCCTGGCAGCCGGTGATAACATAGAAATTCGCGGCTTTGGCAGCTTTATGATCAAGATATACGAATCATATTTTGGTCGGAATCCAAAAACCGGAGAAAAAATTCAAGTTCCTCCCAAGAAACTTCCTTTTTTCAAAGTAGGAAAAGAACTGAAGGAACGCGTTAACATTGCTGATTAGTACTAAATTTATTCTCTTTTCTCCTATTCAGTTTCAGCAATACTTCCAACAAGATCATAAGCGTGTGCTTCTGTGATTTGAACATCGACAAAATCACCAGGATTGCACACCCCGTCGTTTATATAAACGCAGCCGTCAATCTCCGGCGCCTGAAACATTGTTCGCCCTTCAAGCAGCAAATCTGTTTCACGACTCTCCCCTTCAACCAGGACGCGCATCTTCTTGCCGACCTGCTTCAAGTTTTGTTCAAGAGATACTTCTGCCTGTAATTCCATGAGGCGACTTCTTCTTTCTTCCTTAACATCTTCATTGATCTGATCCGGCATGTTTTCCGCGGCACAGCCCTCTTCGTTGGAATAAGTGAAAATACCTACATGGTTCAACCGGTGTGATCGAATAAAATCCTCCAGTTGACGAACATCCTCTTCGGTCTCTCCAGGAAAACCAACCATGAATGTGGTGCGAATGGCCACAGGATCAAGCCTGTCACGAATTTTTTTCATCAGCAGATCAATCAGTATTCGGTCGCTGGGGCGATTCATTGCCCTTAAAATCTTCGGGCTCACGTGCTGCAATGGAATATCAAGATACGGTACAAGTCTTGGTTGGTCTGCAATTAAATCGAGCAATGTTTCGTCAACTCTGGTTGGAAAAAGGTATAGGAGCCTGATCCAAGGGACAGCCGTTTCATCAACGAGTTTTTTCAACAGTCCCGGCAGACTCGCCTCTTTTGGGCCCAGGTCGAGTCCGTATGAAGTGAGATCCTGACCGATAAGGGTTAACTCCTTAACACCCGCCTCATCAAGCCTTTTTGCTTCTTTAATCAAATCACCTGTAGTTCGACTTCTGAGTCGCCCTCTTATAGAAGGAATCATACAGAACGAACAGCGGTTTGCGCACCCTTCGGTAATTTTCAAATATGCTCTATGCCTGGGGGTGGAGATAAGTCTCGGGGTGGTATCCTTCATTATAAATGTCGAAGGAGGTAAGATTATCTGTGACTGGCGAACTCCAGGCTTAAGGTCGCCAATCCTGGCAACTATTTCATCAAAACCTTCTGTTCCTAAAAAATAATCCACTTCGGGCAACTCTTGTTGAAGCTTCAACCCATATCGCTGGACCAGGCACCCGGTTACCACAAGCAGCTTTGGAGGATATTGTTCTTTTATGCGGACCAGGGAGAGAATTTCGTCAATACCCTCTTCCACCGCAGACTGGATAAAACCACAGGTATTAACCAACAGAAGGTCTGCCTCCTCAGGGGTTTGACACACTGAATACCCGGCCACCTGAAGCCTGCCAAGCATTACTTCGGAGTCCACGAGATTTTTGGGGCACCCCAGGCTGAGAATAAAAAGTTTTTTCGAGTTTTCCATTGTATTACTGTCTTTTAATCCTGTTTCAATTATTTACATTGTTTATTTATCGTATGAAAAAAGTTTCATAATTTGCGCAAAAATCCATAATTGAGGCCAAGAGCAATTTCCTCTGGTCTTTGAATTTCCGGGTTCTAAAGCCGGACTTCCAGGTTTCACCCCAAAGTTCATCTGAAACCACAAAAGCCGCGGCAATGCGTACTTTTCTGGTTGCAGCAACGGCGCACAGCGCTGAAAACTCCATATCAACAGCCAGCACCCCTTTTTTAGCATAAGCCTCAACGGCATGCCTTGTCTCACGATACGGGGCGTCGGTGGTCCAGACCGGCGCTTCAGTGACATGAATTTCTTTCTGCAGAAGCCATAATTTCAAAGAGGATCTAAGTTCAGAATCTGCCTCTGGCTTCGCGTCAGCTTCAGTATAATGTTTTGAGGTGCCTTCCTCGCTTTCAGCCCAGACAGGAAGAAGGACGTCTCCTATGGTTAAATCAGGCGAAAGAGAGCCGCACCAGCCGAAAATCACCACGGTCTGCGCACCCAATGCCATCAATTTTTCCAGGGTCATGGCCGCCATGGGCGCTCCAACTGACGGCCCCGCGATAAAAAATGGTCCACCATCTGCGGTTAGAGGGATCTGGACCAAATTACTATTAAAGATAAAATGCCGCTTTCCACCATGGCTTAACCCATGCTCCACGGCAAGTCTTGCCTCAGAGGGATTAACCACCAGCAACCCTGTCCCATCAAGCACAGGCTCGCCTTTTTCCCGTGTAGGATTTATTACGTATTGGGTATTCACAAGCTGCTCGCATAATAAATTTTGGAGTTGGCCTTAAGATGCCAGCTCTGCGCAACAAGACCAATCTAAACAGAAAAGGGCCGCAAGGTTTATACCCTGCAGCCCTAAACAATATAAGATGTAATCAAGAAGCGCAACGATCTCGTCGTTGCGTCATCTCAAGCTTCTTTCAAATCTTAGCCAAGAAGCGGATTTGCAAAAAGCAGAATCAGTGAGATAACCAGACCGTAAATGGTCAGAGACTCGATCAAAGCAAGACCGATGATCATGGTTACGGTGATTTTACCTGAAGCTTCAGGATTGCGAGCAATACCGGAGCAGGCGCCGCCGATACCGGAACCCATACCAATACCACAACCAAGAGCCGCAACACCAACAGAAAGAGCCGCTGCCAAACATACAAGAGCGATATTAACACCACTTGCCATTGGAGCTTCACCACCGGATGCCAGAGCGATACCGCTCAGAGCCAGAACCATCAGTACAGTCAATGCAGATACCTTTTTCATTTTGATCTCCTTAGAAAAATTAATTTTGGCCTTCTTCTTATGTATAAACACCAAGTTTAAAACAATGTATTAATGTGCATGCTCCATGGAGGCAGAAAAGTACAGGATGGAAAGCAGTACAAATACCAGAGCCTGAACAATGGAAACAAATACACCCAGACAAAGGATCGGCAGCGGTGCAAAATAAGCGCCGGCAAGCATAAAGAGAATTCCCAACAGGGTTTCTTTCGCCATGATATTCCCGAAAAGTCGAATGGACAGTGAAAGAATACGCGCGAAATGACTGATCAATTCGATGGGCAGCATCAGGGGAATAAGCCACGGAATGGGACCCAGGAAATGCTTAACATAGCCCGCACCATGAAACTTGAGCCCAAGAATATGCGTTGTTGTAAAAACAATCAGGGTCATGCCAAGAGTAATATTAAGATTTGACGTGGGAGACATGAAGCCCGGCATCAGCCCAACCATGTTGGCGACCAGAATATACATGGCAAAGGTGGCCAGCATGGGGAACATCATTTTTGCGCCTTCTTTTCCCATATTATCAGCCATGAAGCCTTCCATGCCGCTGATAACCGCTTCCCAGAAATTCTGCCCCTTACCCGGGATCATTTCCATCTTGCCCATGGTCAGTTTGGGAATAAGAATGAGAAAGGCCATGACCAGCCAGGTGTAGGTCATATGGGGCAAAAACACCCTGATAGGATCCCAAAGGCCAACACCGGTCAGATTGTGGAGAACATGACCCACTTTTTCAGGGCCTACCATTTCCAAAATTACCGAAATAAATAGTATCGGATGTTCCATGGTTCCTTACGAAGCCTCCTTAGCTTGAAAAAAATTTTTCCTCACCTCACTTACAACCGAACCCGCAATACTCAGAAAAACTGTTGATAATCCAACCAGCAATCCGATGCTATTGACGATCTGCTGCTTGATCAGCAAAAAAAGTATGATGGCCAGCACAAACAGGCGAAAATAATATTTAATTAAAAATCGCGCCTTAACCGCTATCAAGGAGCCGCTCATCAGGGATAACAGGTCCCTTTTAAGCATCATGAAGCTGATATTGGCGATACAACCACCTGTAAATATTGAGCCGGCAATAAACGGAGAAAAGACAACCCATCCAGCAGTTGCGAGTATAAAGAGAAGCAGCCAATTGTATAACTGAATCCTTCCCAACGAAAAATCCGCGTTCTGTGTTGCTTTTTGCTCCGTCATCCGCTACCTGAAATCCTTTCGTGTGGCCACCCTGAAAAGATTTTTAAAGGCTGCCGCTACTCCCAAACCCAAAAAAATCAGGGTGAGCCACGGAGAAGTTTTACCGTCAAAAACCTTATGGTCCAAAAAATATCCTATTCCAACCCCTATAAAGATGGAAAAGGCTACTGTCATCCCAATGGTGCTGAATTCGGCCAGCAATTTAACAATTTCCTTACGCTCGCCGGACATCAAATTACCTCAAAATAAACCATGGAGACATGGCCCCAACAAAAGAAAAATCGATAATTTTGTTATCACGGCTATAGTCCAAAGTCAACGATTTTTTTACAAATCCACCAACTTTTTGAATGACCATTCATTTTTTTCCAAGGCTTTTTCCAGATCTGAAGTAGTTTGCGCCGCCGAAATGAATGCCGCTTCAAACTGTGAAGGGGCAAGCCAAACACCCTGGGACAACATCTGCCGAAAATGCCTGCCGTATTTGTCAGTATCGGCCTTCATCGCAGAATCAAAATCCGTAACCGGCCCTTCCGTGAAAAAAGTAGTCATTGCCGAGCCTGCCCTGTTCAGGGTGGTTTTCAAAGAATATTTTTCCGCCTGCCGCATCAATTCGTCAGCAAAAGAGGCTGCCGTATTATTTAATTTATCGTAAAAACCCGGCTCTTTAAGGACCTTCAAGGTAGCAATGCCTGCGGCCATTGCCAAGGGATTGCCGGACAAGGTGCCTGCCTGATACACCGGTCCGTCCGGTGCGATATGCGCCATGATCTCCGCCTTGCCGCCATAGGCGCCAACCGGAAGCCCGCCGCCGATTATCTTACCCAGGCAAGTGAGATCCGGCATAATACCGAACTCTCCCTGGGCGCCACCGAAACCAAGCCTGAATCCGGTGATCACTTCATCAAAAACAAGAACAATATTTCGCTTTTCGGTGAGTTCCCGCACTTTTTGCAGAAAACCCGGCGCCGGAGGAATAACTCCCATATTCGCCGCAACCGGCTCAATAATGACACAGGCAATGTCAAGGGAATCGTCTAAAAGTGTCTTTTCTAATATTTCAAAATTATTATAAGGAATTGATATTGTATTTTTTACAATATCCTTTGGTACTCCAGGACTCCCAGGGATACCAAGAGTCACTACGCCGGATCCGGCTTTTACTAAGAAGGAATCCGCATGTCCGTGGTAACAACCGTCGAACTTCACAACAATATTTTTACCGGTGTATCCCCGCGCCAGGCGAATAGCGCTCATGGTTGCCTCGGTACCGGAACTGACAAATCGCACCTTTTCCACCGAGGGCAACGCATCTATAACAAGCTCGGCCAGATCTATCTCAAGGGGGGTCGGAGCCCCGTAACTTGTGCCGTTGCCAAGGGCTTCCCTGATTGCCTCTGTCACCGCAGGATGATTATGGCCGAGAATCATCGGCCCCCAGGAACAGACGAAATCAATAAATTCATTTCCATCGACATCATAAATCTTCGATCCATCTGCCCGTGCGACAAACAGTGGATCACAGCCAACAGACTTGCAGGCTCGAACCGGGCTGTTCACCCCACCAGGGATGGATTTCTGCGCAGCGGCGAATAATGCTTTTGACTTTTCAGTATTCATACCAAAACTCCTAATAAATTAATACGTTATCATGTTTTGTTTTTTTAATCCCAGGGAATATAGCATGGTTTCAGGGGCTGTCAAAGGCTTACTTGCCTAATGCTTAATTTCATCACTGGTGATTAATTCCTTAAAATATTCTATGGAAGGAAATATTTGAGAATACTTCACCGGTTTTCTGCTGCTTGGCCTTGCCACATAAATCAGCCATTGTATTCCATATTTTTTTGCTGAGGCAAGAACCTCTTCCGTATCATCGGCAAGCATCGTCGTGAGGCGGTTAAAACCAAGCATTTTTTCCAGTTTTTCCCAAAACACCGGGTCTTCCTTGGCCATCCCCACTTCCTGTGAACAAATAATTCTATCAAAATACCCCCCCAGGGCTGTTTTATTCAATTTTATGTCCAGCGTTTTGCTGTGGGCGTTGGTCACCAGGCAGAGATGTTTATTCATTTTTTTACAAAATTTCAGAAAATCGACAACATAGGGATGTACTTGTATAAGGTTGTCCACTCTCAGTTTCAAAGCCGGAATATCCATACCCAGTTCTTCAGACCAGAAATCAAGGTCGGTCCAGGCTAAAGTACCCTCCTCTCTTTTATAACGATGGAGAAGTGTTTCACGAGCCTTTTCAAGAGTCATATTATTATTCAGTGAAAACACTTCCGGAACATATTGCTCCCAGAAATAATCGTCAAAGTGTTTATCCAGAAGTGTACCGTCCATATCAAGCAGAACTGTATCAATTTTTTTCCATTGGACCTGTGCGGTTATTTTTTCTGAGTGCATTATTCGATTTTTTTTCAGACTTTTTTGTTTTTATGCCCTACAGAACACCTATAGTGTAGAGAGAAATTACCAGGCAGCCCATCAACAAACTAACAACTTGAAATCATTGAATATATTCATTCATTGCCCGTTTTTACCCATGACATCAATATTGATGAGTTCCCCCAAAGACGAATTCTGAAATTGGCTGGACAATATCGGCGCAAAAATATCTCGAACACTTTGTTGCTCTTCCGGCGGAACCAGGAATCCATAAATGCGCTCATTTGTTTTAAGGTTCAGCCCTGACACATTTGATCTTTCCATCTCTTCATTTTTTTCTTTTGCCAGCAACCAAAATAAAACGTCATTAATATTTCCCCATAACCCGCCAAGATCTAAATGTTCAATTAATTGTAAACAAAGGGTGTTAAGGATAACTATTAACTCCGGCACCTCGGCAAACCCTTTTTGGTCGCACCGGGATGTTGATGCAAAACCTCTGCAACCGAACGGTCTTACCGGATAGATGCTGCAGCTGTTATCCTGCAAAAATACACAGGGTGAAAAATCCCATGCATCACCACCTTCTTCCTCATCGTCAGTCAGCGTCTCGGTGAGGCATTTTCTAGCAAACTCATTTGTCGTAAGTAAATTTTTTTTCTGTTTTCCGGGCCGGTATGTGCCAAATAAGACTTCCAGTGAAACCGTCTTGTTAGATTTCAAAAAGGCTATAATATCAAGGCCTTCCAGTGTTGTCATGGTAACACTCTGGGTACAGCATGTGGCGCACCCTTTGGTGCAGGCATAGGAGGAATTTTCCGTCCACGAAGCGTGGGCATATATATGCCTTAATATATTTCTTTTTTGATCCGTATTCATTTTGCCAACTATTTGATCCCAAGCAGCGGGAAGACATCATAAGAAAATTATTGCTTACATTTTGTGTTGATTTTCACCAAAAATTTTAAGCCGCGCTTTGTAAATTACATGCCTTGGTACCAGTCTGAAAGCCAGAGACACCAGAATTGAACTCACTGTCAAATCATCAACCCAGCCGATAAAGGGAATATTGTCTGCGATTAAATCAAAAGGAAAAACAAGATATAGAAAAGCTAAAAGGAGTAACAGCTTTACATGCCACGGAGTTTCCTTGTCAAAGAAAATCGCCTGATAAAAGCGGATTTTCTTAAAAAACAAGACCATCAACTATCGGTTTCCATTTATGCTTAACTCCGCTGAGTCCTTGTGTTTTCAATGAAAAACAAACCATATAAAAACTGCCTCTTACGCTCTTTTTAAATTTCAAGGGAGCCTATTAGTTCCTGAACCGAGGTCAACCCCTTTTCATTCAAATAGGTGGCGATCCCATCAAGGATCTCTTCAGAAACGCCGGGATTTATAAAATTTGCTGTGCCCACTTGAATGGCAGTTGCTCCGGCAATCATGAACTCGATTGCATCTGCCGCGGTGGTAATCCCGCCGATGCCAATAACCGGCACTTTCACAGCCTGAGCGACCTGCCATACCATCCTTAAAGCCACCGGCTTGATTGCCGGACCTGAAAGCCCACCAACAATATTGGCAAGCTTTGGCTTTCTTGTATGAATATCAATTGCCATGCCCAGCAGAGTGTTTACCAGCGATATTGCATCACATCCCCCGGAAACAACAGCTTTTGCAATTACCGTTATGTCAGTGACATTCGGTGAAAGCTTAACAATAACAGGTAAGGTACATCTTTTCCGTACGCCGCTGGTGACAGCTTCGGCCATATCCGGGTCGGTGCCAAATGCAACTCCACCTTTTTTCACATTGGGGCACGAAATATTAATTTCAAGAGCTGAAACCCCTTCTATATCATTAAGTTTTTCCGCAAGAATACAGTATTCTTCAATGCTATCGCCCAGGATATTCACTATGACCGGGACCTTTTTATTTCTTAAATACGGTAGTTTCTCTTTTACAAAACCCTCAAAACCGACATTTTCAAGTCCAATGGCGTTAAGCATCCCGCACGAGGTTTCTACAATTCTTGGGGGCATATTTCCTGCCCGCGGCTCATGCGAAATACCCTTAACAATCACTGCGCCTAACCTATGTAAATCTACTAAGGAAGCGAACTCCTCACCATATCCGAAAGTGCCGGACGCGGTCATAACGGGATTTTTCAACTGGAAAGACCCGATAGAAACTCGCAGATCAGGAAGAATTTCTATGCCCATTTGATTTCTCCCCCTTGAAAAACCGGCCCGTCTTTGCAGACATGAAGATATCGTTTGCCGTTTCCCTGTATAGCACAACCAAGACAAGCGGAAATCCCGCAGGCCATCATGGTTTCCATAGACACCTGACACGGCAAGCCATATTTAGTGCATAGCTCAGCAACTGTTCGCATCATCGGATAGGGTCCGCAACAATACACATCAAAAGCCTGATCGGCTGGACAATTATCAGCTGCTTTCACAAACAAATCAGTGACAAACCCGTGGTGCCCGGCACTGCCGTCATCGGTGGCAGCATGCACTTGCACCCCTAAGGCCTTGAAACCCGGCTCAAAAGCCATTAATTCATCGCGTGTTCTTGCACCAAGAAGTAGTTGGATCTTGGCCCCTTTTACAGTCTGAACTATCTGTTTTGACAGAAAAAAAAGCGGGGCAATTCCCATCCCCCCCCCGACCAGACAAAGATTTTTACTGATAACCGTAAAACCTTTGCCAAGGGGGCCTATAATGTCAATTTTATCACCGGCCTTGAACGTTGACATTATTTGAGTCCCTTTCCCCAAGACCTTATAAACTATTTGAATATCTTGCCCGGATGTCTGAAATATTGAAAACGGTCGCCGCAACAGCGGATCATAGGCCCAGTTTACTTTTATCATTATAAACTGACCCGGCGTGGCCTTTTCGGCAATTTCCGGGGCAGCTAAAACCAGACGGAAAACATCCGCTGCAATCCTCTCAGATCGAATAACCTCAACTTTTTCCTGAAATTGGTCCATGACTCTCATTCTTGCCGTGATCGTGTTAACTTTCTTAAAAACAGACTCAACCTGTTGCCAATGGAACCTCGATCACTTTTTAACAATCAACTCCAGCAACCGCTCCAAATCATCAACGGAATAATATTCAATCTCGAGCCTGCCCCTGTCTCCTTGCTGGACTATCCGACACTTCGTGCTCAAATATCGGACAAGATCATGGGATAAAGCCTTACAATACGATTCCGGGATTCCATCAGTAGTGGTTTTCCGCGGCTTGGATATGGGTTTTGCACTCTTCTGCTTTTTGGCTAATTCCTCAGCTTGCCTTACGTTCAACCCCTGATTTACAATTTTATCCCTCAACTCTCTGACCACTTCGGGATCACTGATTCCAAGCAAAACACGAGCATGCCCCAGGCTCATTACCCCATCGGCTACATCCTTTTTGGCATAATCCGGCAATTGTAAAATTCTAATCAAGTTTGCGACGGTAGACCTTTCTTTCCCGACCTTTTTTGCTACTTTTTCCTGTGTGAGCCCAAACTCTTTCATAAGTCGATCATAGGCCAGGGCTTCATCAAGGGGATTTAAATTTTCACGCTGGATATTTTCTATTATTGCCAACTCCAGTCGCTCGATATCGGTAACATCTTTGACCAATACCGGCACCTCTGTTAATCCAGCAAGTTTTGCGGCACGCCACCGCCTCTCACCGGCAATCAATTCATAAACACCCAGCTCTCTTTCAGTAACAATCAGAGGCTGCAAAACACCCTTTTCTTGGATCGAGGCAGCCAATTGATCCAGATCGGATCCTTTCATTTCCTTTCTTGGCTGATATGGATTCGGCCGAATATCATCAATCTGGCAAATAAAATACTCTCGACCCTCCCCGTCTTCCTCGATATTCCCTGGAAGCAACGCATTCAAGCCCTTACCCAACGCCCGCGTCTTTATCATTTTAAGCCACCTTCTTTTTTTGTCTTTGCCTTTTAACGAATTCTTTGCCCAGACTCAGATAACTCAAAGATCCCGCTGAAAGCGGATCATACACATTGATCGGCTTTCCATGACTAGGGCACTCGCTCAACCGCACATTTCTGGGTATTACCGTATCATACACTCTATCATGAAAATGCTTCTTTATCTCTCGGGCAACCTGATACGTGAGACGGTTCCTTCTATCAAACATTGTCAACAAAAGTCCCTCAATAGACAGCCTTTTGTTGTATGAATTTTTCACCAACCGTATAGTTCTTACCAATTGCCCCAACCCCTCAAGAGCGAAATACTCACACTGCATTGGGATAATTACTGAGTCTGCCGCAGTCAAGGCATTCAAAGTGAGCAGACCAAGGGACGGCGGACAATCCACAAACACATAATCATAATCCTTAAGAACCGGCGCCAGAATATCAGCCAGAAAACGCTCCCTTTTAGGGGCGGACATCAACTCTATTTCGACCCCCACGAGATCTATATGGGTCGGCAAGACAAACAGATTCGGAACCCCCTGGACACCACAAACAGTTTTCTCAGTCGCCACCTCGCCAAGAAAACAATGATACAAATGGCTTTCTATCTCCGAAACATTAACACCAAGGCCACTCGAGGTGTTTCCCTGGGGATCTGAATCAACAACCAAAACCGACCGCCCCATACTGGCCACCGCTGCTGCCAGATTTATCGCTGTCGTTGTTTTCCCCACCCCGCCTTTTTGATTGGCCAGCGCCACAACCTTTGCCTTTTTGCCGTTCTTTTCCACCGCTACACCGCCCATATTATTTGTTGAATCACCAAATCGCCAAAACCCACATACCACTGAAAACATTTTTCCCGCTCGCTTACAACAATTTTTTCACTTTACCCAAAAATACCCTTGCCCAGACACCCAAAAACCCACAAGGGATTGTTTCACGTGAAACAATTAAATAATATTGTGTAAAATCAAATGGTTATACAACAATTCAGTTTGATTGTTTGCTCGAATGAAC
The DNA here is from genome assembly GCA_018823135.1 of Pseudomonadota bacterium. NCBI lineage: Bacteria > Pseudomonadati > Pseudomonadota > Pseudomonadota bacterium. The sequence continues at coordinate 9,709 of JAHJJF010000016.1, read as the reverse complement.
AATAAGCATCGATTTATTGATGTTCTGGGCGACATCTTCAGCCAAAGAACCAAAAAAGAATCGCTGTATCCTTTTTGTCTGCGCCGAGGACATAATAAGTAAATCATGGGATTCTGCTTCTTGAACAATTGCCTGAAGGCGGGTCTCGGTCGCTTCAACCTTAATACGAACAAATCTAGCCACCCCTTGTTTCTTGGCCCACTCAAAAAGATCGGCTTCAGCATTTTCAATATGCTCCTTAACCGCATCCGGCGGAAGAAGCCTTAATACCGTAACTTGATGTCGGCCTGCGCAACACAATGAGGAAACCGGGTCTCCCAGTGTACGCATGTCTTCGATGGAAGTAATCGGCACGAGAATTTTTTCAGTATGCAGCGTTTCCGCAAAACGAACAACAATTACCAGGCATGTCGCATTTTTCGCGACAGACTCTATAACTCCCTGAAATTCCTGAGAACTTTTCTTTAAGGGATGCCCAATAATTATTGCCCGTGTACCTGGATTATCAGTCACGGACAAAAGAGCCGAAACAATGTCATCCGAGTGGATAATTTGCGTTTCAAGTCTATAACCCAGGGAGGCGACTTCTTGAGAAGCAAGTTTAAACAATTGAGGCGCTGAGTCGGTTTCTTCAAACAGATCATTATCCTTTTTTTGCGGCATAACCACATGAACAGCCAAAGGCGAAGACATGAAATAATGAGAAAACAACGTTGCAATTCTTGCAAGACCAGCCGCAGTTGTTGGGAGTGAAAGACCAAAAACAACGCAACCCTCAAGCCTTCGAGGCGGAATTAACTTACCCCGTGTCCACTTGGACATATGAAAATCATCCAACGTCATATCCTGAGAGCCGTTATAACTCTGGGCTGAAGCCAGCTTGTTCCGGTGATTTGCACATTTTTCAGCAGCACCATGCGACTCACCGGACTTGTCAAATGCCAGCCGGGCACAGACAGGTCCTGTAAGCTCAGAAAGAAACACCCCGGCAAGTACAACCGGGGTAATAATGGAAGAAAATACCGTCAAACCGGGTTCACTTTTTATCAAGAAAATAAGCCCGATCGCAACACCTGCCTGTGGCATAAGAGCAAGTCCGAGATATCGTTGTACAGTGGGTGGCGCCAAGGCCAACCGTGCACCCAAAGCAGCACCACCCATTTTCCCAATTCCCCTCAAAAAATAATAGGAAAGAGCAAGCCATCCGACGATCATAACAGAAGAAAAGTGAAGGTGCGCACCGGCCAGGGAAAAAAACAGGACGTATATCGGTGCTTCAAAGGCTTGCAGCACCCGAAAAAGGCGCACGTCCCGCCGATGACGGTTAATAACCGTAAAACCTGCGGTCATTCCAGCTAAAAGAGGCGAAAGGTCCATGAGCCGGGCGCCCTCGCCGCATAAAAGCAAAAGGGCGAGCCCCGCAGTAAGAAGTTCGTTTTTATTTTTAAGTTTCTGACCGAAAAAATCAATCAACATGCCGGTCAAAACTCCAAGCATCAATGATGTCAAAATCTCGGCCAAACTTCCAAAAATAATCGGAACCACCGCGCCACCGGCTCCCACAATATTTCGAGCAATGGCAACAGCAACACCAAAAATCATGATCGCCAGGCCATTATCTATCGCAACTACAGCCATTAAAGTAGTGGTAAGCGGACCGGCAGCCCTGGCTTCACGCATGACATGAAGAGTTGCCGCTGGTGCGGTTGCAACAGAAACAGCGCCAAGCAAAAGAGATAAAACGACGATTTCTTTAAACGCCCAGCCGCCGACGCATGCGCCAACATAGAGAGAAACCAGCAGGGTGCCACAAAAAACCAAACTAAAAGCACCGATGGTTTCACCAAGTCCGATAATAAAAATTTTATTAATTATGACTCGAAGCTTTTTAAGTTCAAGATGTTCACCAATGCCAAAAGCAATGAGCATCAGGGCAATTTCTGTGAAATGATTTAATTTCTGTCCGATAATCTCGTAGGATACAAAACCCAAACAGGAAGGCCCCAAAAGAACGCCGGCAATAATATATCCGGTAACTGAGGGGAGACGGAGAAACTGGCCGAGTTTTGCAAATAAAATCCCGACACTGAGCAGAACAGCCAAACCCAAGGTTACATTCTGCATAAATATCTCCTGCCTGGTGAAAGCTTAAAAAAGCTGGCCATAAAATCCAAAAATGATTTTAATAAAATTTAAGTGTTTTCTCAATCACATATGGTCGTTAATTCCTTAACCGGTCGATAAACACTGGATTGCGTCGGTTAAAAAAAATGAGACATTTCGATGTCTCGCATACTCGGCGCTCTGTTCGATTTGGGGTTACAGCTGGTGGGAGACTCCATGGAAGACGAAAAAAAACCCGCAGGTGTTTTCCAATATCGGCGCATGGAGACCTCGCTGTTCTCACTGTAATAATTTTTAACCATGACAATACGGTACCAAAAGGACCATTTTTGACCAGAGACAAGATTTCTTTGAGCATTTTTTCATGAGCAACACCTCGATACTTTTAATCGCTTTAGCGCTTGCGGTTGACGCTTTCTCCGTAGCGCTTGCAGCAGGTATTTCTCTGCCGGAGGTCGGCCATCGGCACACCTTCAGGTTATCCTGGCATTTCGGCTTGTTTCAAGGCCTGATGAATATTTTAGGGTGGGCCGCCGGTTTGTCGATCAGAAATTTTATAGAATCTTATGCGCACTGGGTTGCGTTTATTTTACTCGCCATTGTCGGGGTGCGGATGATTATTGAAGCAAGGCGGGATAAACAAGACGCCAGCAAAACTGATCCAACCAGGGGGAAAATGCTTGTTTTCCTTTCAATAGCAACGAGCATCGACTCGTTGGCAGTGGGAATAAGTTTTTCACTTCTACAGATCAGCATATGGATTCCGGCGCTGGTCATCGGCATTGTCGCGGCCCTGTTCACCGCTGTGGGGCTGCATTTGGGCAATTATGCCAAGTCACTCACCCGTATTGGCTCCTGGGCTGAAGTTATGTGTGGATTTCTCCTCATCTTCCTCGGGTTGAAAATCCTTTATGATCACGGCGTATTTCAAACATGAAAAATTCAGCCCGGCCCCTGATACCGTTCCAGGATTTCCTCAATCCGCCGATTTTTTCAAGGCGTCCTGCTGTCTCTCTTTTACGTTGACATGATTACAGAAGCGTTGGTATGTTTGTTTCTTTTCAAATTTATTGAATCAACCGGCTGAAACAACGTGGCAAATTTCATCTTTTTTCTCAAAATCAATTTATTACTGGCTGACTGAGGGTTAACAGTACTGGAGCAAGGATACAACCATGAGTATTCGCGAAGACGCTTTAAATAATAACAAAACCCCACTCCTGAAAGCATGCGCGGCAAACGAGGGGATCTCCGTTGAAACATTAATTGAGGGCGTTGCCAGCGGAGTGATTGCGGTTCCTAAAAACAACAATCACAACTTTGAAAGAATTATGGCGGTGGGAAGGGGCATCTCAACAAAAGTCAACGCGAATATCGGCTCCTCCAAAGATCATCCCGAAGCTGAAAATGAACTGCAAAAACTGTGTGTCGCCCTTAAAGCCGGTGCTGACACGCTAATGGATCTCAGCATGGGAGGGGATCTGCGCCAAGTCCGCAGAGAAATCCTGGCCAACTGCCCGGTACCCCTTGGTACGGTGCCGATCTATCAGACTGTGGCCGAGGTTGTCGAGGGCCAGAAAAAACAAATCGGCGAAGTAACCGTTGACCACATCTTCAAAACCATTGAGGAACAGGCTCTTGATGGCGTTGACTTCATGACCATTCATTGCGGAATTAACCGAAACACATTGGAAAAAGTCAAAGGGCACAGCAGGTTGATGGGAGTTGTGAGTCGCGGCGGTTCTTTTACCATTGAATGGATGAGCCACAACAACAAGGAAAACCCCTTGTATGAACATTACGACGAGCTCCTGGCTCTTTTAAAAGAACATGAAGTAACCTTGAGCCTGGGTGACGGAATCAGGCCGGGATGCCTTGCAGATGCCACCGACCGGGGCCAGGTGCAGGAACTCATCCACCTGGGTGAACTTACACTGCGAGCCTGGGATGCCGGGGTACAGGTAATTATCGAGGGTCCCGGGCATATGCCGATGAATCAGATTGAAGCCAATATCATGCTTCAGAAAAAGCTCTGTCACGGAGCTCCTTTTTATGTTCTCGGACCACTGGTTACCGATATTGCGCCAGGTTATGATCACATCACCGGCGCCATTGGCGGAGCAATCGCCGCCGCCGCCGGAGCTGATTTTCTCTGCTACGTGACTCCTGCCGAACACCTTAAGCTTCCCGGTGCCGATGATGTACGCGAAGGAGTGATCGCCTCAAGAATCGCCGCCCATGCCGGGGATATTGCAAAGGGCCTGCCTGGGGCTATGGATAAAGATATCGCCATGGCAAAATGCCGAAACAACCTGGACTGGAAAGGACAGATTGCGCTTTCCCTCGATCCTGAAAAAGCCAGGCGCTTCAGGGATGAAGGCGGCACTTACAAGGGCGATGCATGCAGCATGTGCGGCTCATACTGTGCCATAAAGGTCTATAAACACGCCACAATGAAAAATGAGTCGCGCAACTGAGCTGCTGGTTTTCTTAGAAGAAGCGGAACCTGCCCGGAAACAAGACTTTTGCCCGTGAACAAAATTAAGGAAGTCTGAAAACTTGCTGAATAAATAAGCGCAGGCATATGTTGCATATTTCGAGTATTATTTTTTTGTATGATGCAGTGGTCAGTAAAACGATCAGTTCCGGACAGAGAGTTACATCCGGTTGAGGAGGAAAGGACATGCCTGGTTTCCTGGGTTCAATTTCGGAATTCATAAACTCCACAAACCTGCCGGATCAAGTCAGCAAGGTTGATATCCCCGGTGTTTTCAGCAATCCATGGTTCCTTGTCCCCTTTATTGCCTACCTGGGTTACTTGCTTTATAAACAGTCCTGGAATTCCATGATTCTTGTCGCTTTGGGTTTTGGATTATGGTTTTTTTCAGGAACGACTTACATGAAGAACATGGTAGACGGCGAAATAGAGTTAAACAATATCGCGCCGGTGCTTGCCGTGGGCGTTGGAGCAATCGCCGTGGTTGTCTATGTGCTTTTTATGCGCTCAGACGACTAAGGCCAATCTCACAGACATCAGACAATGGCCATTAACCTCAAACTTTTTTTTTCCAGTGTCTCAACACATCCTCGAAATATACAACAAACTATATGAATATTTCGGTCCCCAGCATTGGTGGCCCGGAGATACAACCGTCGAAATCATCGTCGGCGCGGTGCTGACCCAGAACACCAACTGGACCAATGTTACCCGCGCCATAGAGAACCTCAAACAAGAAAACCTCCTTTCGCTGGAGGCTCTTGACGCCATCCCTCTTGACGCTCTTGCCGAACTAATCAGGCCTTCCGGATACTACAATCTCAAAGCCAGGCGATTAAAAAACCTGATTTCAGCCATCAGTGCTTTAATGAAGGAAGCCCCGGCCCCCTCAGGTGATCCCGATACTTTTTTTGAAATGTTCGATATCCACGAACTGAGAAAAACTCTCCTGGCGGTAAAGGGGATAGGGCCTGAAACTGCTGACAGCATTATCCTTTATGCGGCGGGAAAACCCATGTTTGTCGTTGATGCATATACCCACAGGATTCTCAATCGGCACGGTCTGGTTGAGGAATATGCCGAATATCATGATATTCAGGATTTATTCATGGACTCACTTCCGGAAGATACGACGATTTATAACGAATACCATGCGCTTTTAGTGAGACTGGGCAAGGAGTTCTGCAAGAAAACAAACCCACGTTGCGATTTTTGCCCCATAAAAGAGTCTTAGGGAGAGAAAGATTATCCCTGGGAGGAAAAAGCACCCTTCCTGGCCGCAGGTTTTTGTAGAAGTAAATGTTTTAACAAGGGTTCAAGGCTGCCTTGACCGCATCAATAAAAGCCTTGTACTCAAAAGGCTTGGCAAATGTCTTGAGCACACCGAGTTTTTTAGCCACAGCAAGATACCCTTCCGGGTGGCCGTATTCTCCACCTCCGGAAATAGCAATTATTTTTATATCCGGATAATCGCGCCTCAACTCAATTATCGTCTCAATGCCTTCCTTTTCAGGCATTACGATATCCATAATAACCAAATCTGCGGGGTGCTGCCGGTAGATTTTAATCGCCTCAGATCCGTCTGCTGCTTCATCGACGTCAAAACCGGCATTTAACAACATCTTGCAAAGCGCTTTTCGAAACGGAACTTCGTCATCTACCACCAATATGCGTGCCATAAAAACAAACCCTTTAACTATTTGGTTTACTGTGTGTCTTGCAGATATTTTTTTAGCCGGCAGCCGCTCCGTGAGGGTTTTGAACAAAAGACCTCATTTATCGCCAAATCCCCCTGTTGATATTTTCTTATCATACCAGAGAAATTGCCGGCAGAGACCGCGTAAAATCCTTACATCCCTCGCCCGGAGATGGATTCTTCCCAGGAAATGCCTGATGTTTCCCATCCAGTATTCATAATCGGTTTTTTTTAAAAAACCTATAGTTGTCAATACATTCTCAAGATGCTTGTACATCTCTTCGATTTCGAATGAATCGGCAAGTTTGGGCTGAAAACGGGTGTTCTCATCTCTGGATGCCTGAAGGGTTGCCATGTACATTTCATAGCAATGTATGGCTACTGCCTGGGCCAGATTCAACGACGAGAAATTTTCCGTGGGAATGGTACTCGTCGTGTGGCAATACTTCAAGTCATCGTTGGTAAGCCCCCTGTCTTCCGGCCCGAAAAGCAGCGCAACCAGGTTGTTTTGCAGAATTGGCACCGCCGCTGCCGCAACATGTCTCGGGGTTTGAATGGCTCTTCTTTTTCGACCCAGACGCGCTGTAGTGCCGATGACAAAGGAAAACGGCGAAAGGGCGCTTTCCAGGTCTGCAAACAGTTCCATCTCTTCAATCAGGTGCGCGGCATTGTGAGTCGCCATTTTGAGCATTCTTTCCTTGTCCGGCTTTTCCGCGGCAACGACAATCAACCGGCTTATCCCCATATTCATTGCACTTCTGGCTGAAGCACCGATATTTTCAGGATATTTCGGTTCAACCAGTACTATGGCGACGTTTGCAATCAGTCTGGCCGGACTTATAGCAATTTCAACCATGTTCTTTTTCTTCGGCAATGACAAAATTAATATGACGTTTTCTTTTATCCACACTCTCGAGTTTGACGCGGAGCAAATCACCCAATCGAAAAATCTTTCCTGTCCGTCGTCCCAGGAGACGATGGCTCTCTTCCTCATATTGATAATAATCGTCCTTGAGGGCGGTCAGTTCAATGGCGCCGCCGATAAAAGTATCAAGCAACTCGATGAACAAACCAAAGGTTGTGACCCCGGAGATGATACCGTCAAAAACCTCGCCCTCACGTCCGGCCATGAATCGGACCTTCAAGCGATCAACCATTTCCCGTTCTGCGTCCACGGCAACACGCTCGCGCTTTGAAAGAAAAAGACCTGCCTCGTCTGCCGACACCGGGGTCTCATCAGCGCCGGAACCTAGAAGCTCGGAAAGTTTCCGGTGAACCATCAAATCAGGATAGCGCCTGATCGGTGAGGTAAAATGGGTATAAAAATCAGCGGCCAGGCCAAAATGACCCACATTGTCAGGAGAATATTTGGCCTGTTTCATGGTGCGCAGCAGGAGATTGTTGACTATATATTCCTGAGGGGTGCCGCGGGTCAGATCAAGAACCTTACCGAACCAGACGGGAGAGCCGCTGTCCCCGGGAAGCTTCAGGCCCATGGTTCGCCCGAACCCGGAAAATACCGCGACCTTAATCGGATCAGGCTTTTCATGAATCCGGTACAGAGCCGCATTTTTCTTATCAAAGCCGGTTGACAGTTTTTCAGCAACCGCCTCATTGGCCGCCAGCATGAATTCTTCAATCAGCTTGTGGGCCCGGTTTCTTTCCAGCCGGTTAATGCCGGATATTTCGCCGTTTTCATCGATTGCAACTTCCGCTTCCGGTATCTCAAAGCCGATGCTGCCCCGATCCATTCTTTTTTGCTCAAGAAGAAGGGCAAGCGCCCCCATATATTCGAGGTTTTCAAGAATATCATGATATTGCCGGCGGCTTTCATCGTCCTTATCCACAAGAATTTTTTTGACAATGGTATAGGTGAGACGGTAACGACTGCGAATGATACTTTTGGAGAACTGCATCTCCTTTCGAGTGCCATTACCGTCGAAGTCCAATATGGCGGTAAAAGAATACCTGTCCTGTTCAGGAACAAGACTGCACAGGTTGTTTGATAGTTTTTCCGGCAGCATCGGCACAACCCTGGTTGGGAAATAGACGCTTGTGCCGCGCAGATAGGCTTCCAGGTCCAGGGCTGTTCCCGGCTTTACATAATGACTGACGTCGGCAATGGAAACATAGAGCCTGAATCCGGACCTGGTCTTGATAACCGCCACGGCATCGTCAAAATCACGCGCGGTTTCGCCGTCGATGGTTACATGCTGGATGTCCCGAAGATCAAGCCGGCCCTTTTCCATGACAATGTTTTCATCAAGGGCGGCCACATAATCCATGGCTTTGGGGCTGAATTTAAAGGGCAGCTGGAACTTGCGGATGACGATCTCGTTTTGCACGGCTATATCATCAGGATCACCTAATATCTCAATAATTTTCCCGTCGGGGTTACGCTTGCCCGGCGTATAATGTTCAATTTCGACAACAACCGATTCACCGTTTTTCGCGCCCATGGAATTTTCTTTGCGAACCAGAACCTGAAACGGAAACCGGTCATCTTCAGGATACACCAGGCCGGTGCTGCGACCCGACATATAATCTCCCACAAGAACGGTTGTTCCCCGTTCAAGCACCTTGATGATAACGCCTTCCATGCGGCCCCGGCGACTGGCGACAATCCTCAGAAGAACCTTATCCCCATGGGTTGCGGAGCTTAACTCTCTTTCAGGAATAAAGACATCCTGCTCAATGACTACCCCGGGGGGTGGCTCTGAAACCGTGGCAAAAGCAAAGCCGCGCGGATTAACGCTCAGCATCCCTTCAACAAAGTCTTCCTTGCGCCGAATTGAATAAAACCCATCGTCATCCTGGAAAAGGACCTTCTGGCTGCACAGCGCCGTCAGCAGATTTTGCACTTCCTTTCTGTGACCTCTGGGAATATCAAAACCGGCCATGACCTCCTTGAAGGTCGTCAACCCGTCACGACTGTAAATAAAACCGATAAGGTCTTCCTCAGAAACAATGCCGCCAACCCGGTTGGTTCGTGCAAAAGATGACCGGGGTTTCACTGTTTCCGTCATATATTTTTTGCCTTTTTGCTTTCCGTGCCTTCCAAAAGCTGCCTTTTTTCCTGATTGTCTTTTCTGCGCCAACTTTTTATCCCCCTGTCAAGTAAACACACCAGCCACTTTTTATCTGGCAAGATAATGGGTTTTTATGAAAAAATATAAAAAACGGCTTCTTTATAAAAAAGCGCTCGACTGTTACGCTTGACCTCTGTAACATACTGAAATTATTAGATGCGGTTTACAGCCGTAAATTATTAGCATTAAATAAAAGAACGGCGGAACCGGTTTGTTGATTCTATCATACCCTGAAAAAAGGAACTAATAAATTGTCGAAATCGTCCTTTCAAGAATTTTTCAGATGCGCAGCAAAGCAATCCT
>JAHJJF010000015.1 GCA_018823135.1 Pseudomonadota bacterium | reverse complement strand
CTCGCAGTGTTTATTTACGCCTTTGCCTCCTTGGCTAACAGCTGGGGAATTATTTTTTCAAAGGCAAAAGTTGAAAAAGCTGGCCTCATCCTGGTCTGGGCCGGGCTCCTGGTTCACTCCGGAGCCCTGGTTTTTCGGTGGATTGCCGCCGGACACGGGCCATATATCTCAAAGTACGAAGTGCTTTCTTCAAACGCCTGGGTCATGCTTGTTTTTTTTCTGCTTTTTGCCCGGATTTACCCGCGGATCAGGCAGATCAGCATAATCGTCTTTCCAGCGGCTTTCCTGCTGATTGCCATCGGCATGTTTATGGATACTTCCATTCAGTCATTACCTCCCACTTTAAACAGCCTCTGGCTCATTCTTCATGTGGCTTTTTACAAAATTTCCCTTGCCACGCTTCTGACCAGTCTGGCTTTTTCCCTGTTATATATCCTGAAAAACCGGACCTCCTATCCCTGGCTGGACAAAATTCCCGATAACCCGGTAAACGATGCCTTTGCCTATCGGTTCGCCGGCTTTGGTTTTATTTTCTGGGCGATTGCCATGCTTTCAGGCTCGATCTGGGCCTATCAGTCCTGGGGAAGATTCTGGGGCTGGGATGCCATTGAAATCTGGTCACTGGGCACCTGGATCATCTTTGGACTCTATCTGCATATGAGAAAATTTTTCGACTTAAAAGGCGAAAGAGCCGCATATTTCTTTATTCTCTGTTTTGTCATTTCTCTCCTCTGCATCTTCATTATTCCCCTGGTGGACACCTCGGTGCATTCGAGTTATTTCCGATGAAAAAAGTCTTTCCCCTTATTCTTGCAGCCTTGCTGCTTTTTGGATGCGCTGAGCAAAAATCCACCAGTGCCCAGGAACTCCAAGATTCGGTGCAGACCTACAACCGGCTTCTTTCCGAAGGATACCGAAGCCTGAATATGACCCCTCTTGCGAGAATCGCAACACCCCAACGAACAACAAAGGCCTATCACCACATGGCGGCCCTGGGCGAAGGCAGGATCAGGATGGATACCCTGCTTGATGAAATAACCTTTCTAGATTCAAAAATTCTTGCCGATAACCAGAATAAAGCAGAAATACGAACGCGGGAACAATGGACCTGCAATTTTTACAACATCGACACCAACGAAAAAGTTTCTGACAACATCATCACCTATGAAAATGTTTATCACCTGGTTCTTGAAGCCGGTCGCTGGCTGGTGGACGACATCTCCATCCGGAAATGGTCTGAAACCAACAAAAAAGGCGGGCTTTCTTTTTTTGAACGGCCCGCGGATCAGCCGAAAGGGAAGGCCCCGGTAAAAAGCAAATAATCATTAAAATGATTTTCAATAAGCTGGTATTATAGGTACAGATTTATTTTACCTGATATTGAGCTGGCAGAGGGGTCCTGCCTTTTCAAAATTTATTCGTTGCACTAAATCCCCGCTCATAACAAAACGGCAGCATCCTCATTACCCAAAAAAACCTGCATGAAGACGATACGAAAAATATCCCTTATAACCCCGCCGTATCATTCCGGTGTGGTTGAATCAGCCGGCACCTGGATGAACCTTGGCTTTGTCTATATTGCCGGGTCGTTAAGACAGGCCGGCTATGAAGTGGATTATTACGATGCCATGTCCCTCTGGCACGAATTACCTGACATCCGGAAACGCATCGAGGATTTCAAGCCCGATGTGGTTGCAACCACATCTTTTACCGCTTCAATCCTTGATGCCCAGGACGTCATGCGTCTCGCCAAAAAAATAAACCCTGAAATCATCACGGTTGCCGGCAATGTCCACGCCACCTTCTGCTTCCAGGAACTGCTCTCGCAAAAAGATTCCGGAATCGATTTTATAATAAAAGGGGAGGGCGAAATCACCTTTCCCGCGCTTCTTGACTGCCTCAACGCCAGGGGTGATCTCAATAAAGTCAACGGCCTTGCTTTCAAAGAAAAACAACGGATTATTTCAACTCCTCCTGCCGCTTTTATTGAAAACCTGGACTCGCTGCCCGCTGCCTGGGATTTGGTTGAGTGGCCGATCTACTCCTATCGTCCCAAGAAAAATTCCACCCTGGCAATTGTTTCGTCTTCACGGGGATGCAGCCAGAACTGTTCGTTTTGTTCTCAGCAGCTTTTCTGGAAGAAGACCTGGCGGGCAAGAAGCCCGGAAAATTTTGTTGCCGAGCTTGAAATGCTCAACCGGAAATTCGGGGTGACGGTGGCCATGCTTGCCGATGAAATCCCCACCCGGGACAGAAACCGCTGGGAGCAGATCCTCGACCTGATCATTGAACGCGACCCCGGGGTCAGACTGCTCATGGAAACACGGGTTGACGATATTCTTCGCGACGAAGATATCCTTGAAAAATACAACCGCGCCGGCATTGAGCATATTTATGTCGGGGTTGAGGCCGGATCCCAGGCCACCCTTGATCTTTTTAAAAAGGGCACCAAGGTTGAGCAGTCAAAAAAAGCAATAGATCTCATCAACCAGGCAGACATTGTTTCCGAAACCTCCTTTGTGCTCGGGATGCCCGATGAAACCTCTGAATCCATCGAAAAAAACATCGAGCTTGCCATTCATTACAATCCGGACATGGCTTTTTTTCTGGCTCTGGCTCCCTGGCCGTATGCGGATCTGTATCCGAAGCTGAAAAAATATGTGGCCACCAAAGATTATCGAAAATACAACCTGGTGGAACCGGTTCTCAAACCCAAAAACATGACGCTGGAGGAAGTGGAAAAAGAGCTCGGTCGCGCCGCACGCACATTTTTCATGCATAAATTCAAGAACCTCAAACAGCTCTCGCCCTGGAAGCAGGAATTCATGGTGGAGGTTTTCCGGTTGCTGATCAATAACTCCTATCTTGCCGGACAAATGCGGGAAATGGCCGGTAAAGGCGAAGAAATGCCCAGGGAAGTTCGTGAAGTCTTGAAGAGTTTTACGGCTTCGGAAAATAATCATATCGGTCCGTTTCCGCCAATTCCATAACTGAACTTTCCGATTCAGAATAACAAACTGAATGTAAAGGGTTTACTCAGCTGTTTCGAAGCGGCTTTCACTTGGAATTCAGGAGTAAGTACTCAGAATCCTGAAGAAATGCTGTAAAATCAGGCATTCTGAATCCTGATGAAGTCGAACAAAAGGGACCGATCAATGAATTTATTGTAATAATTCTACAAGATACAACCGGAAGTTGAGTCCTTAAAGAGGCAACACAATGATCATCGGTATTCCAAAAGAGATTAAAGACAAGGAATTTCGTGTGGCAATGGTTCCGGCCGGCGTCAAAACCCTCGTATCGTTTGGCCACACGGTACTCATTGAAAAAACCGCCGGTGAGGGAAGCGCCATTCCGGACGCTGAATATATGCTTGCCGGGGCGGAACTTGTTGATACGGCAGCAGAAGTCTTTGGCCGGGCGGAGATAATCGTCAAGGTCAAGGAACCCCTGGCCTGCGAATACCCCCTCCTTCGAAAAAACCAGATTCTCTATACCTACCTTCACCTGGCGCCGCTTCCGGAACTCACCGATGCCCTCGTTCAGCAGAAAGTCATCGGCATAGGTTATGAAACCGTGCAACTTGATAACGGCTATCTGCCGCTGCTGGCGCCGATGAGTGAAGTTGCCGGGCGAATGTCAATTCAGGTTGGCACCCGCTATCTTGAAAAAGAATCCGGCGGCAGGGGCGTGCTTCTCGGCGGCGTTCCCGGTGTCGAGCATGGTCATGTAACAATTATCGGCGGCGGCACCGTTGGCAGCAACGCAGCACGGGTGGCTTCAGCCTTGGGGGCGACGGTTACAATCCTCGATACTAATCTTCATCGCCTGGCCTATCTGGAGGATATCTTTGCCGGGCGCATCAACACCCTGATGTCCAATATCCATAACATTGAACAAGAGCTTACAATTACAGACCTTGTGATCGGCGCCGTTCTGGTCCCCGGCGGCCGGGCGCCAAATGTCATTTGCCGGGAGATGCTGTCACTGATGAAAAAGGGGTCGGTGATCGTTGATGTGGCAATTGACCAGGGAGGCTCAGTTGAAACATCGAGACCCACTACCCATTCCGACCCCATATTTGTGGTTGACGGGATTATTCATTACGGCGTCACCAATATGCCAGGCGCTGTGCCAAGAACATCCACCTTTGCCCTGACCAACGCCACCCTGCCTTTTGCCCTTGAAATAGCCAATAAGGGACTTACGAAAGCACTCAGAGAAAACAAAGCGCTTGCCAGAGGAGTAAATGTCTATAAAGGAAAACTGGTGAACAAAGAGGTGGCCGAAGCCCAGGGGAAACAACTTGAAGTTCTTAAACTATGAGTGGGTAGAATCGATCTCGTCCTTCTGATCGCGGGTCAACAGGGCGTGAACCGCTTCATTGCAGGGCTTGTCTTTATAGAGTACCCCATAGACCTGGTCAAGAATCGGCATATCCACACCTTCTCTCTCGGCCAGCGCCTTGGCAGATGCCGTGGTCTTAACACCCTCGGCAACCATCTTCATCTCATCAATAATCTCATTTATTTTTCTGCCCTGTCCAAGCTTTAAACCCACATAGCGATTCCTGCTGAGGTCTCCTGTGCAGGTAAGTACCAGATCGCCCATTCCTGCAAGACCGGAAAAGGTGAGGGGTTGGGCACCCATCTTGACTCCGAGACGGGTAATTTCCGCCAATCCGCGGGTTATGAGCGCTGCCCTGGTATTGGTGCCGAACTTCAAGCCGTCACAAATTCCCGCAGCAATCGCCACAATATTTTTAAGCGCCCCGCCAAGCTCCGTTCCAATAATATCGGTACCGCCATAAACCCGAAACCTCTCAGAGAAAAAAAGTTTCTGGAAAAACAGGGCGTCTTCCTGAGTTTTGGCTGCTACGGTGACTGCAGTGGGAATCTGTTGCGCCACTTCCTTTGCAAAGCTCGGCCCGGCCAGCACGCCGAGATGTACAGTGTCAATCTTCTCATCGGAAAGAACTTCCGCCATCACCTGATTCATGGTCAGCAGGGTGTTGTTTTCAATGCCTTTGGCAGCGGAGATGACAAAGGCGTCCTTTAGCAGATAAGGGACAACCTGAGTAAACACCTCCCGGTAGACATGGGATGGCACAACCATGACAATTGCCTTGCTTTTGCCAACTGCTTCAGCAATATCGTCTGTGGGGAAAAGGTTTTCATTTAACGGAAAACCCGGGAGGTAAGCACTGTTCTCCCGGGTTTGTTTGATGGCTTCAACATGCTCTTTTTTGTGAGCCCACAAAAAAACCTGTCTGCCTTGGTCGCTGAGATGCTTTGCAAGAGCCGTCCCCCAGCTTCCGGCGCCAATAACGGCTACACGGTCCAAAGAATTTGAGGGCAAAGGCATTGTTTATTCCTCTTCGTTTTCTTCTTCTATGCCGTCTGCTTCTTCATGAGTTTCCGCCTCGGCCACACGGTCCAGACCTACAACTTTTTCACCTTCTCCCAGGTTAAAGAGCCGTACGCCCTGGGTGTTTCTGCCGATCACCCTGACGCTCTGCAGATCGATTCGAATAATTTTGCCGCCATCAGTGATTAACATGATTTCGTCTTCGTCAACCACCTGCAGGGCGCCAATGACCTTGCCGTTTCTTTCACTTGCCTTAATGGCAATGACCCCCCGGCCCCCCCTTCTCTGCAGACGGTATTCTTCTACTGAGGTGCGCTTGCCGTAGCCGTTTTCCGTAACAACCAGAACAGATGAATCCGAATCAAGCACAACAACACTGACAACCCGGTCATCTTTCCCAAGCCTGATTCCCCGGACACCGGCGGCAGTGCGTCCCATGGTGCGCACATCCTCTTCGTTGAACTTGACGGACATGCCATTATGGGAAACCAGAAGGATTTCATTTTTTCCGTTGGTAATAGCTGCGGAAATTATTTCATCCCCCTCACGGATGGTAAGGGCAATTTTTCCTTTCCTGAGCGGCCTCCTGAATTCTGAAAGCACAGTCTTTTTAATCACTCCCATCTTGGTAACCATCAAGATATGGGCTTCGGAGCCTTCTTCCACCTCAAAGGTGCTTACCGGAAGAATTGCAGCCACAGCTTCTTCTTGTCCAAGCTCGAGAAGGTTGACTATCGCCTTGCCGCGTGAGATCCGGCTGGCCAGGGGAATCTCATAGACCTTTCTCCAGAAAACCCTGCCACGGTTGGTGAAAAAGAGAAATGTATCATGGGATGATGCAAGATACAGGGCATTTACAAAATCCTCTTCTGTGGTGTTCATCCCTTTAACGCCCTTGCCGCCCCTTCGCTGCGACCGGTACAATTCCACAGGATTTCTCTTGATAAACCCGTCACGGGATACGGTTATGACCATTTCTTCCTGGGGAATCATGTCCTCCGGAAGAATTTCATCCGGGGCCTCAATTATCTCGGTTCGCCGTTCATCGCCATACTGTTCACGAATCTGTTCAAATTCTTCCCTGATTATCTTCATAACTTCAATTTCGTCGCCGAGGATTTCCCTTAATCTTGAAATCAGCAGCATCAACTCGCCATATTCTTTGAGAATCTTCTCCCGTTCAAGACCGGTGAGCCGCTGGAGCTTCATGTCCAGAATAGACTGCGCCTGGATCTCGGTTAACTCAAACCGGGTCATGAGGCCGACTCTTGCTTCCAGAGGGCTTGATGAGCCCTTGATGAGTTCAACAACCTCATCAAGATTAGTAATCGCGGTCTTCAAACCCTCCAGAATATGCGCCCGTTCTTCAGCTTTTTTCAAATCAAAAGCGGTGCGCCGATAGACTATGGTACGGCGATGCAGGATGAAGTGTTCGAGAATCTGTTTGAGATTCAGAACCTCAGGTTTATTATTTACAACGCTTAAAAGAATTACCCCGAAACTTTTCTGCAACGGCGTCTGTTTATAAAGCTGGTTGATCACAACCTCGGCAATAGCATCTTTTTTCAGTTCCAGAACAATCCGCATACCTTGCCGATCCGATTCGTCCCGGATTTCGGCAATAGCCTCTATTTTTTTATCTTTGATAAGATGGGCAATTTTTTCTACAAGATATGCCTTGTTCTGTTGGTAGGGTAATTCTGTGACTACAATTTTTTCTCTTCCCTTGGCATTGCTTTCCGTGTGGATCTTGGAGCGCTGTATAATTGAACCCCGCCCGGTTTCATAGGCTTGTCTTATTCCCGCCCGGCCACAGATGTAAGCGCCTGTAGGGAAATCCGGCCCGGTAATAATGTCCATCAACATGTGCACGGACATGCTCGGGTCGTCAACCATCGCAATCAGGCCAGTCATTACTTCGGTGAGGTTGTGCGGCGGGATGTTAGTCGCCATACCAACAGCAATACCGGAAGAGCCGTTCACCAGAAGGTTGGGAATCTTGGTGGGAAAAACCACCGGCTCAAGCATGGAATTGTCATAGGTGGGTATAAAATCGACGGTATCCTTTTCAAGGTCTGCGATGATTTCCTGATCTATCTTGGTCATCCGGGCTTCGGTATACCGCATGGCCGCAGGTGAATCGCCGTCAACGGACCCGAAGTTTCCCTGTCCATCCACCAGGGGATAGCGCAAAGAAAAACTCTGTGCCATCCTGACGATGGTGTCATAGGCTGCCGTGTCTCCATGGGGATGATACTTACCGATAACATCACCGACGATCCTTGCTGATTTAAGATGCGGTCTGTTGTGGTAATTATTAAGCTCGCGCATTGCAAACAGCGCCCGCCGATGCACCGGCTTTAATCCGTCACGAATGTCTGGCAGAGCCCGACCGATAATGACACTCATCGCGTAATCGAGATAGGACTTTTTTAATTCTTTCTCGATGGAAATTGTTTGCATTTCAGGTAGTTCTGTTTCTACAACCATGTTGTTTTTACCTTATCTTTCACAGCTCACTGTTTATGAACTTTTTGTTAAACTCTCAACTAAAAACATTAATTAAATATCCAGCGAAGATACTTCCAGAGCGTGGGTCTGGATGAAATCACGCCGGGGCTCTACCTTATCTCCCATCAGGGTGGTAAAAATATCGTCGGCTGCCGCGGCATCTTCAATTTTAACCTGCAACAACACCCTGTTTTCGGGTTTCATGGTTGTTTCCCAAAGCTGTTCCGGGTTCATTTCACCAAGACCCTTATAGCGTTGAATCGATGACCCTTTAAGCACCTCGGCGCGAACAGTGGTCAGAAGTTCCTGCCAACTTCCAACCTGAATTAATGAACCCTTTGACTCGACTACAAAGGTTTTATTAATGAATTTACTTATCTGCGGGTAAACCTGAAGACCGGTCCTGTATTCGTTAATCAATGGTATCTGGGGTCCCATGGTTATAGCCATATGGGCCTTGCCTTTAATCGCCGCATCAAACTCATAACAGCTGGGTTTCCAGCGGCATGGCCTGATGTTTCCAAGAACAAGCTTTTTCTTGGACAGTGCATCCTTAAGAGACTGAACAAAGTGTTCCTCTATAAACTGGTCCGCGGTTTCAACGTTCCTTTCAAGGAGAAAAGTTACAATTTCCTCCCAAAAACCCTGCCTCTCAAGATACTGAACAATTTTCATATATCCGGACAATTTTCTGAGGTTGTCAACCAGATCCTTTCCTTCTATGGTTTCATTGTCTTCGACAATCTTAATAATAAGGTTTTCTTTTGCCAGGTCAAAGAGATGCGCGTTTAAAGCTTCGTCATCTAAGAAATATATTTCTTTTTTGCCGCGACCGAGACGATAAAGCGGCGGTTGACCGATATAGACGTAACCGCCTTCTACCAGGGGCAGCATCTGCCGATAAAAGAAGGTAAGAAGCAATGTGCGAATGTGCGCTCCGTCAACATCAGCATCGGTCATTATAATAATTTTGTGATAGCGCAGGTGTTCCGGATCAAAATCATCTTTTCCAATACCGGTGCCAAGGGCTGCTATTATCTGTTTTATTTCCTCACTGCCAAGAATTTTATCAAACCTGGCTTTCTCAACATTCATTATTTTACCACGCAAAGGAAGAATGGCCTGGCAGGCCCGATCTCTTCCCTGTTTTGCACTGCCTCCCGCCGAATCGCCCTCTACAAGAAAAATTTCCCTTTTCTTGGGATCTTTTTCCTGGCACTCGGCAAGTTTTCCGGCCATGAGCAGGTCAAGCCCGGAGCCTTTTTTCCGGGTCAGCTCTTTTGCCCTTCTCGCCGCCTCGCGGGCTCTGGCCGCATCAACTGCCTTGGCAAGGATTTTACGAGCGTCCTGGGGATTTTTTTCCAGGTAAACGGAAAGCTTTTCATTGAAAAGAGACTCAACAATGGAACGAACCTCGCTGTTTCCCAGCTTGGTCTTTGTCTGCCCTTCAAACTGGGGATTCGGAACACGGACGGAAACAACGCAGGTTAACCCCTCCCTGACATCGTCGCCTCCCATTTTTTCTCGAAGATTTTTGGGGACGATGTCATCACTTGCATATCTGTTTATACATTTCGTCAGAGCTGCCCTCATTCCGGCGACATGGGTGCCGCCTTCCTTTGTAGAAATATTGTTTACAAAAGAAAAAAGCCTTTCTGTATATCCGTCAAAGTATTGAAACCCTATCTCAACCTGAATCTGATCTTTTTCTCCTGATATAAAAATAGGGGCTGGGTGGATGGTCGTCCGGTTTCTGTTAAGATATTCCACAAAGGAGACAATCCCGCCTTCATAATGAAATTCATCTTCTGCGCCGGATCGTTCGTCTTTTAGGGTTATTTTTACGTTCTTATTAAGAAAAGCAAGCTCTCTCAGGCGCACCTGAATGGTTTCGTATTTGTATTCGGTGGTTTCGGTAAAAATACCAGTATCCGGCTTAAAGGTAATTTTTGTCCCGGTTCTGTTTGTTGTCTCGCCTTTCTGGACATCTCCCTGCTTGATGCCATACTTATAGGTTTGCGTATAAACATGGCCGCTTCTGCGAATCTCGGCGGTGGTCATTTCACTTAAGGCATTAACCACCGACACCCCGACCCCATGCAATCCACCGGAAACCTTATATGTCGAATGATCGAATTTTCCACCGGCGTGGAGGGTGCACATAACCAGTTCGAGGGCGGAAACCTTTTCTGTTGGATGCATATCAACGGGTATTCCTCGTCCATCGTCTTCTACACTGACACTGTTATCTTTATGTATTATTACTTTTATTAAAGAGCAATGCCCGGCAAGGGCCTCGTCAATGCTGTTATCCACAACTTCATAAACGAGATGATGCAGCCCTTCCTCCGCTGTATTTCCTATATACATGGATGGTCTTTTTCGTACACCTTCAAGGCCGACTAATACCTTTATCTGTTCTGCACCGTATGCGGTTTCTTCACTCACTAATTGTTTCCTCTTTTTCTTATAAAAAATAATTTATTTTGTATCTGTTTTGGTAAGAGAGACGGGTGGACTCTTAAAAAAGGAGTCCGTTTTTTTAAATTTTCATGGGCATTATTACACTCAGGAAGCCAGGATCTTCTTCTGCTTTTAGAAGACAGGGACTTTCTTCGGAATTTATATATACTATTATTTCATCGCTGTTCATTGCTTGGAGAGTATCAACAAAATATTTTCCGTTAAACCCTAAAGTGAAAGAGTCTCCTGTAAATTCTATATCAATTTCGTCTTTAGCGTTACCAATATCCATATTTTGTGAAGAAAGAATCAAAACTTTTTTGTGAATATCAAATTTAACAGCATTAAACCTGTCTTCAGTAAAGAGATTCATCCTTTTCATTGAATTGAGAAAAGACAGTTTGTCTATCCTGAAATAGTTTTCCTTATCAATTACATTTATTATATTGTTGTAATCTGGAAAATCTCCATTCATTAACCTGATTATCAAAAGAGAATTATCTGTTTTTACAACAGCTTGTTTTTTTTCAAAACCTATTTTTATCTTCTCGTTTGCCTCACAAAATTTTCTTATTTCCAAAACACCCTTTCTTGGAATAATTGTATTTTTTTCTATAGTTATATTTTTTACATCTCCCTCTATTCCTGTTTCCATTAACGTCAACCTGTGACCATCTGAAGATATCATTCTAATGAAATTCTCATCTTCATTTCCCTTCTTTTCTACCAGAACACCAGTTAAATTAAATTGATTTTCTCCTTCTTGTGCTACTGAAAAGATTGTTTTATCAATAAGTTCTTTAATTATTTTGCTTTCAACGGCAACAATGTTTTCTTCTGAATATTCTGGAAAAGTGGGGAATTCTTCCGCTGGCATTCCTGCAAGATTATAATTTGTTTTATTGGCTTTTATTTTTACCCAGTTATTTTCTAATTCTTCGAGGTTTATTGTTTCTACGTTTGATTCTCTTATTATTTCAAAGAGTTTTCTTGCCGGCAGGGTAATGGCTCCGGGAGAAATTATTTCTGCCGGAACAGTGTTTCTTATACCTACTTCAAGATCTGTGGCTGTGAGGATGAGCGCATCGGTGGAACTCTGAATAAGAACATTTGAAAGGATAGCTATGGTTCCTTTTTTCCCTGTGACGTTTTGGATGGGAGAAAGGCCGGCAAGAAAATCTTCTCGTGAGATATTAATAGCTAGAGACATTGTTCACACCCTTTTTTTATTAATATATTTATATAGAAAACTTTATTGTTATTAAGTCTGTTGACATGTTAAAAAACAAAATAACTTATTAATATTATTTAGTAAAATATTAAGAGAAGAAGCGTTGAAAAAAGGGTGATAAGGTGAAAATAAAGTTATCAACATTTTTTCAGCGCATCTTTCCAGGGCTTTAAAAAAAGAAGAATGATAAAAAAGAGAAAGCCCAATAAAAATTTTTCATTTTTTTGCACATATTTATTTAAATTTAAGAGGGAAAACAGATATTTTTTTGTTTGTTGAATATAGTGTAAAAATGAAAAAATATCAATGGCTTATAAAAAGAAAAAAAGGTTTTATTGGGTGTTTTAAAGTGTTGATATTAAAGGGAAAAAACAAAATAAAAAATACTCCAAAAAAGGTTTGAAAAAAAGGGTTTGTAACTGTGCAGAATGATACGTTTTTTTACAAGGATACAAAAAGAGAACTAGATGATATTTTTTGCAAGGCTATGGAAATGAAGATCTTTCCCGGGGCCACGGTGGGAATCTCTGCTAGGGATAAAGAAAAGAGACAACTCTTTTTGGGAAACTTTGGGAAAATGGGTACAGGGAAAAAATATACTCTTGTTTCACCGGGGACGATATATGATCTCGCATCGTTGACAAAACCCCTGGTTACAACCCTGTCGTTGCTTTCGTTGCTTAGTGAGCAAAAAATATCGTTGGACCAGGGGCTTGGCTCCTGTTTCGATGGGGTGAAAAAAGAAAAGAAAGAAATAACCATACGGCATCTGCTCAACCATTCATCGGGTTTGCCGGATCATCGACCATATTTTAAAGAGCTTGTAAAAATAAAGGAGCAAGAGAGAAAAAGAGTTTTAGTGCAATGGATTTTGGCAGAAAAAGCAGAGCCCCCCGGAAAAATGAGCATATACAGTGACCTGGGTTTTTTCATTTTGGGAGAAGTAATAGAAAAAATAACAGGTAAACCGCTTAATGTTTTTGCAAAGGAAAAACTTTATAAACATATTGAAAGTCTTGATTTTAAGCTTGGTGATGAAAAAAAAATATTATGCGCAGCAACGGAAAGATGTCCATGGCGAAAAAGAGTTTTACAGGGAGAGGTTCATGATCAAAACACCTCTGCCGTTGGGGGTGTTTCCGGGCAAGCGGGACTATTCGGAGATGTCGCTGGCGTGTTGACTTTTTGTGAAGGAATACTGGGGCAATGGAAAGAGAGAGAAGCACCCAAAGAGTATGATGTCGGGGCTTTAAAAGAAGCCTTAACCCGCCAAAAGAACAGCAACAATTCAACCTGGGGTTTGGGGTTTGATACCCCGCGAGACAAAGATTCAAGTGCCGGAAAATATTTATCCAGGTTAAGCGCAGGCCACCTTGGTTTTACCGGGACATCCTTCTGGATTGATCCGGAAAGGGACTTGATTATTGTTCTTTTGACAAACAGGATCCATCCGACAAGTGCCAATAATAAAATAAAAGAATTCAGGCCGTTGTTTCACGATACGGTGGTTTCTTCTCTTGGGCTTATCTAGTGTCTGTCTATAAACGCTTTTCATCAGCAAAAAACAATTTGCAATTGATACGATGATTATAGAAGTTTTTTTTGTGGTGATCTCGCGGACCAGACCTGTACATCAAAAAAAAAGACACCGTCACCGTGATGCTCGTGTTGAGGTGTTTTTGTGTTCTGGAAATAAAGCCAGAATGGATTCTTCATCTGCTGAGGTAACGCCTCTTTCGGTAATTAAACCGGTTATGAGCCGTGCCGGAGTTACATCAAATCCGTAATTTGCTCCAGGTGTGCCCGGAGGAGGAACAAGGATTTTTTCGATTGTTCCTTTATCTGTGAGACCGGAGATAAAGCACAATTCCTCAGAAGACCTCTGCTCGATAGGAATTTCAGAAAGGCCATCGGAAATATCCCAATCAAAGGTTGACGAAGGCAGGGCAACATAAAAAGGGACGTTGTTGTCTTTTGCGGCAAGGGCCTTGAGGTAGGTTCCTATTTTATTTGCAACATCTCCGGTCCTGGTTGTTCTGTCGGTGCCGACAAGAACCAGGTCCACCATGCCGTGTTGCATGAGGTGTCCGCCGGTGTTGTCGGCAATCAGGGTGTGCGGCACCCCTTCTTCTTTCAGTTCCCAGGCGGTCAGTTTGGCCCCCTGAAGCCATGGTCGGGTTTCGTCAACCCAGACATGCACAGCAATGCCGTCCATGTGTGCCGCATAAATAGGCGCGGTTGCTGAGCCATAATCGACAAAAGCCAGCCACCCGGCATTGCAATGGGTGAGGATGTTCACCGGTGCGCCATGTTTTTTTCTGCTGATTTCCTTGATTATTTCTAATCCGTGCAGCCCTATGTTTTTACAAAACGCCGCATCTTCATCAGCAATTTCGCGGGCAGTTTCAAGGGCTGTTTTCTGTTTGCCTGCCAGGGTTGTCTCCCGGGTAAGAGCTGCCAGCTGACGATCAACAGCCCAGAAAAGGTTTTTCGCTGTAGGGCGGGATTGTTTAAGTTTGGCTGCCGCTGCAAGGATATATTTTTCCGGGTCGTCGTTAGATGCGTGAAGGGTTGCGCAATACATGCCAAAACCGGCGGTGGCACCAATGAGTCCTGCACCCCGGACATGCATCTCTTTAATGGCCCGGTAAAAATCATCAACAGTTGTTAAAGCCTCCACCGCGAAAGCATGAGGTAAGTGTCTCTGATCAATGATTTTTATGACAGAAGGGTTTGTTTCATCCGGCCAGATTGTGCGATACTGTTTGTTGTTTACCTTCATCCTGGAGGCTCTTTAGGCTGTTTCCGTGTGGAATTAGTTAATAGAAAAAAGAGAGAATATAGTACGTGGCAAGACCTATACCTATAGATCCGTAAATTAAAAATCATTGTGGACAGTCTTCTTTCAAGAAGCGGCGGATAATAAAGAACCCCGCAAAACACATGAGAAAAGAAAAAATTATAGAAAAGGTGCTCATCTTGTTGGCCTCCGGTTTAGTTAAAAAAATTATCCTGTTGCAAGCCAAGGCTCAGGGGGCTGGATTTTATTAAAAACAATAATTTTTAAAAGGTAATGCTCATTGGGAAAGATTCAAGGGCAATCTTGAAAAAAGGAGACCCCTGTCATGAGGTTTTTACTCGGGCAAGGGTGAGTACTTGTATGTCTTTAGGGTGGTGTTTTTGTATGGTTCTGGCGCACTCGTTAACCGTTGCTCCTGTGGTGAATACATCATCAACAAGAAGTACCGTTTTACCGGTGAGTAGCGGCGCGTGTTTCTGATTGACCCCAAAACAGCCCGTAACATTCACCCGACGCGCCATGCCGGTTTTGCCGGTTTGCGCTTCAGTGTCTTTTATTTTTATTAATATGTCCGGGAGAATCTTATTTTTCTGTTTCGGAAAAAAGGCTTTTGCAAGGAGTTGCGCCTGGTTGAAACCGCGCTCTTTAAGTTTGTTTTTATGAAGGGGAACAGGAAGAATGATGTCCGGTTCTGAAAGGTCGGGCAGGCCGATCTTCTTGTATAGATAGGTAAAAAAAGGCAGCCAGGCGGTCTTTCCGCGATATTTTAGCGAATGAATTGCCGCCTTTATGGGCTCTTCATAATGGACCAGAGCCCGGGCTTTGGTAAAATACCATTTATGGGTAAGACAAAAGCCGCAGGTGTGCCCCGTGCTCGCTGAGTGAGAAAAAGCCTGTCCGCAACACGAACACAGCGGATTGTTTACAGTATCGATGTCCTGATTACAGGAATCGCACAGGAGTTTTCCGGGGGGGGCGGGACTGGCAATTGTATTCCCGCAGGCAAGACAGACAGGGGGAAACAAAAGGTCCATTGCCCCGGAATAAAGAGTTTTAATGCCAATATCCATGTTGCTATTGAGTGTTGTATATTCTCGGGCGGGTAATTTTGGTTATTGTTTTGTAACTGTCGTAATTCCAGAAGAAAGAGATCCCGGTGCTGAACAGGCTTTTGGTTTTAATAAACGTTCGAACCCCGCGGAACAGTGAAGTCCTGAATGAAGAAACGGTTTCATAGGCGCTGACCAGGCCGCTGTAGAGCTCTTCCGGCGTCATGTGCTTGGGTTGAAATACCGGCTCAAAAATATTGTATGCATCCCAGTCCTTGGGGTAATCGTTTAACAGAATTCGTCCTTCATCCTCCAGTTGCTTATACAGGGCGGTGCCCGGTAGGGGGGTTTGGATACTGAGCTGGACTGCATCAACCTGGGCATCCATGATAAAGTCCAGGGTTCGTTTGAACGTATCGCTGGTGTGGTCGTCAGCCCCGAACATGAAACCGCCGACAATGGCGATGCCGTGATCGTGGATTTTTTTAATGGCTTCTTTGAAATTTTTCGTGGTCGGCCGTAAGTTCACATTTTTGTTATACGCCGACAGGGTTTCTTCCTGGATGGATTCAAAACCGATGAGAAAGGCCTTGGCGCCGCTGGCTGCCGCGGCTTTCAACAGACCGTCATGCTCAACGATATTAAGGCATGTCTGCCCGCCCCATTGCTTTTTTGTGTCCTTGAGGCGGTCAAAGAGTTTGAACGCACGGTCGATATATTTCTTTCCTGAGCCGATGATGTTGTCATCGATGATGAAGAGTCGTTTATCTTTTATTGCGTTTATTTCGTCAATAACCGTGTCTATGTCGCGCAGCCGGCATTGGCCGCCGTTAAAAAGGGTGACCGAGCAGAACTTGCAGTTGTGAGGACAACCCCGGGATGTCTGTACTGTTTGCACAAAGTAGCCTGGGGCAAACAACTCGCGGCGTGGTGCCGGCAGAAAAGTGATGTCCGGCCTGGTTTTGGCGGTATAGCGTTTCTGCAAAGTTCCTTTTTCGAAATCAGCAAGCACCTGTGGCCATATTTCCTCCCCTTCGCCAACCACCACAGCATCGGCAAAGCGCTCAGCTTCTTCCGGGAGCATGGAGGCATGAATGCCGCCCAGGACAACGGGCACCCCGCGGTTGCGGAATTCAGTGGCGATTTCATAGGCCCGCGGCGCCATGGGAGTCATACAGGTTATTCCCACAAGATCCGCAGGGGTGTCAAAATCTATATCCTCCATGGCCTCGTCAACAATCCGCACATCGAATTGTTTCGGGGTATGGGCTGCCAGGAGGCCAAGGTTCAGGGGGGGCAGAGCGAGTACCCGGACATTTTCAAGGAGTTTATTTCCGTAGGCCGGGCAGATGAGGACAATTTTTTTCATGAATTAACCTGGAAATCTTCATTAAGGAATAATTATGCGTGCCGAATATCTGTGCCGCAGGTCGCCGGGAAAGTGCCATGGGTTTCCTGGACAGCCATGGCACTTTTCTGCTCGTCGCCTTCAACCAGCACAAAAGAGAGGCCTGTATCAAGTATTTCGCTGACACGGCTGGTGCCGCCGGCGCCGCAGAAAACGATATGGGCCTGCATTGAGGGTTTAGAGAAAGGAAATCCTACAAATGATATTTAAAAGAGAGATTCAATTTCGTGCGAAAGGTTGAAACCATTTCGCCTTCAATGGTCATATCGAGCTCTTTTACGGTTGCGACCCGTAAATCACTGTATTTTTTTCGGGCGGTATCTATAGCATTTTTTGCGGCATCTTCCCATGAAATTTTGCTTGTTCCGACAAACTCGACGATTTGGTATACGCTTTTAGGCATGAGGAGTCTCCTTTGAAACTGGCGGTTTGTTTTGTTGATTCCACCGATAATCTGATGACATAAGATACTCTATGAAAAGTGTTTTGGGCCGGGACTTTTCCGAACCACATTATAGTACAACAACTAACAAAACAGCACTAATTTCACAATGATTAATTAGCCGGGAGAGGACACGAGCAAGGCGCTGTTTACATCCTGACTGTGCAGGATAACGAAAAAGGCAGCACATCGAGAAGTTAAATTATTCTTGTTGATTCCCTTGATTCATCGGGCTTTGATTAATACAGTGAAAAAGACAAGGGCACGGTTGCTTATAAATTGTTTGAATCGGTGGTGTTCAAATTTTGATAAGGAGGAAAGCCATGAACAGAGTAATAACAAGTATTGCAGTATCCTTCGTGTTTGCGTTTCTGGTTGGCGGCGCAAATGCCGCGCAGGAGTGGAAGATCGATAAAGACCACTCTGCCCTGCGTTTCTCCGTAAAGCATATTGTCACGCCGGTTGTTGGCGGGTTTGATGAATTTACCGGGATGATCCGGTTTGATCCCAATGATCTTGAAAACAGTTCAATAGATATTACCGTTAACGTGTCGTCAATCAATACCGGTATAAAGCAGCGAGATGATCATTTACGGTCGGCTGATTTTTTTGAAGCAGAGAAATATCCGGAAATGCGCTTTGTAAGTAAAAAAATTACCGACCTGAAGAATAATCGGTATGAAGCCAACGGAAAAATGACAATCAAACAGGTGACAAAAAACCTGGCGCTTATTTTTACCGCCACAGGGGAAGCGGACCACCCGTCTCCGAAGATGGAATGCACCGTGGTCGGCGGTCTGGTGGGGCAGACAAGCTTAAAGCGCTTGGATTACCAGGTGGGAAACGGGCAGTTTTTTCAAATGGGTATCGTTGGTGACGAGGTGTCCATAGAGCTGTTTGTCGAGATGCTTCGGCCCAAGGCGGACTGCAAATAATATTCAGATAGAAAAGTAATACCCAGCCGGGTTGTTCGTGAGAAAAAGGCATGAACAATCCGACTGTTTGTTGTACAAAGCGATTCTGCTTAAAGACAGAACCCATCACACCGCCTTTAATCCGGGACTGATAATGAAAAAAAAACAGCTTGATCAGAGCCTCTCTTCACGGCTTGCCGGTCTTTATAAGTACATGGAAGAAGCCTATGACGGCGTTGCCCGGCAGTTGAGTTTTTCCTGTCAGGGGTGCCCGGATAATTGCTGTGACAGTTTTTTTCTTCACCACACCTATATCGAATGGGCCTATCTGTGGGAGGGTTTGAATCTGTTTGCCGAGGAGAAGAGGCTGGAGGTTGTCGCCAGGGCCGCGGGTTATGTCAAGCAGAGTGAGGCCGATTTCGCCAGGGGAGAAAGACCGCAGATCCTGTGTCCGCTCAACGAGGAGGGGCGTTGCATTCTTTATTCTCACCGGATGATGATCTGCAGGATGCACGGGGTGCCGTCGTCGTTTATGCGGCCGGATGGAAAAGGTATGGAATTTCCCGGCTGCTTCCGATGTCAGGGGCTGGTTGCCGACGTTGAGGAAACACCTCGAGTTGACCGAACCAGGCTCTATCTGGAGCTGGCTGCCCTGGAGTCAGAGTTTCTTGACCACCGGCGGCATGTTCTGCCGAAAGTGAAAAAGACCCTTGCCCAGATGATTGTTTTTGGGCCGCCGCAGGTCCCGGTCATGTGTGGCTCTGATTAATTTGTAAAGCAAGAATTTATAGTTGTGCAGAGGGAAAGGACTCAAGGTTGAAGTTCTGCGGTTTCCGGGTCAGAGGACAGACAAAATGCAGGCCGGTGGCGCTGAGTTTTAAGCCGTCCTTGTTTTTGTTGTTTTTGCCGTATTTCGGGTCTCCCGCCACCGGATGACCAATCATTTCAAAATGCCTTCTTATCTGGTGGAGGCGCCCTGTTCTGATCGTGATAAACACTGTTGACGAGTCGGTTTCCGGATCATATCCCATGATTTCATATTCGGTTATTGCGGTTTTCCCGTCCAGAGGAAGAGCGATGGTACCCTTGTCCTGGGCGGGTCGACCCGTGATCTCGGCACGGTAATTCTTGGTAATTTTCCCGGATTGAAAGAGTTCTGAGAGGGCGGCTGCCGCAGCTTTGGTATGGGCAATCAAAATTAACCCTGAAGTTTCAAGGTCAAGGCGGTGGATGAGAAAAACCTGTCTTTTGAGGTTGAAATGCTGTTCCGCCTGGCGCAAAAGCGCGCAATGGTCACCGTACATGGTGCCCTGGCTCAACAGGCCAGAGGGTTTATACCACAGACTGTACCGGGTAAAATCAGCCAGAAGTTTTGCCGGTGGCGGTGTTTTTTGAAGCAGCAGCTCGTCGTAATACAGCTCAAGGGTTGAACCTGCGGGAAGGTTGGCCGAGGCCTTGCGAAATCGTTTTTTTGTGCCCCGTCCTGTGGAAAGCCAGAGAGCGCCCTTGGTCATGGCGTCTTTGATTCTGCTTTTCGAAAGCCCGCTTTCATTTGCAAGATAAGAGCAGACGCCTTCCTGAATGTCCGCAGAAAGTGTCTTTTTAATCGATAACTGGCCTTTCATCATCTCAGCCGCGGATCATCTCTGCAATCTGGAACGCCAGTTCAAGGCTTTGCTCCGCATTAAGCCGAGGATCACAGTTGGTGAGGTACATTCTGCTCAGATCCGCGTCCTTGATGTCCCGGCCGCCACCAGTGCATTCGGAGACGTTTTCGCCGGTCAGCTCAAAATGCACGCCGCCCGGGATGGTGCCTTCCGCCCAGTGAATTTCGAAAAACGTGCGGATTTCCTGGAGGATTTTGTCGAAATTTCTTGTCTTGTGGCCGCTTTCAGCCGTATAGGTGTTGCCGTGCATGGGGTCGCAACTCCACACCAGGTTGAAGCCTTCTTTATTCATTTCTCGGGTGAGATGAGGGAGATAGTCGCCGATGCGCTCAGCGCCGAACCTGGTGATTACTGTTAACCTGCCGGGTTCGTTTTCCGGGTTCAATCGACTGAATATCCGTTTTATCTGATCAATATCGTGGGTGGGGCCGATCTTTATGCCTAAGGGATTCAGCACGCCCCGCAGAAATTCCACATGGGCGCCGTCAAGCTGCCTGGTCCGGTCGCCGATCCACAACATGTGGGCGCTGCAGTCGTACCAGTCGCCGGTGGTTGAATCGCAACGGGTCATGGCTTGCTCATATCCCAGAAGCAGCGCTTCGTGGGAGGTGAAAAAGGTCGCCTGGTTCAGTTGCGGCACATCGGTGTCCAACCCCACGACGCGCATGAAGTTCAAAGCGTTGTCAATGTCCCGGGCAACCTTGTCGTACAAACGGCCCTGGGGAGAGTTTTTTACAAATTCATTATTCCAGGCATGAACCCGTTCCAAAGCGGCATAACCGCCCCGGGTGAAAGCCCTGAGGATATTCATTGTGGCTGCGGCAAGCAGATAGCCTTTGAGGATTCTTTTGGGATCAGGCTTTCTGGCTTCAGGGATGGGCTCTGAACTGTTGACCATGTCCCCACGGTAGCTGGGCATCTCAACGCCGTTAATAATTTCGGTATCCGAGGATCGGGGTTTAGCGTATTGACCGGCTATGCGCCCGACTTTGACAACGGGTTTGCCGCCCACATAGGCGAGAATCACCGTCATCTGCAGGATGACTTTCAGGGTTTCCCTGATCCCCGGTGCAGTACAATTGGTGAATGCCTCGGCACAGTCTCCACCCTGTAGCAGGAAAGCCTTTCCTTCGGCGGCCATGGCCAGTTGTTTTTTCAAGGTGCGGATTTCACCGGCAAAGACCAGGGGCGGGAGTTTTGACAGCTCCTCCATAATCGTGTTGTATTCTTCCTGATCCGGCCACTTGGGTTGCTGCATAGCCGGAAAATTCTGCCAGCTTGAGTTGCTCCAGGATGATTGGCTCATCGTTTGTATATCCTCTTTTAATATTGTAGCAATACAGCCACTCGAAAATTTTTATCTATCAACTCTTGACAGGGAACTACTGCCAAGTAGAATCAACTCCTCACTCCTCACTCCTCACTCCTCACTCCTCACTCCTCACTCCTCACTCCTCACTCCTCACTCCTCACTCCTCGCTCCTCACCCTTCTTTAGCACCGGGCAGGGCGCAAGGCCCACCCGCACAACACACTTCCACATCAAAAGCATTGAGAACTCGCAGTTCTCTTTCTTTTTTCCCTGAATCAGTCAACGGCAAAAATTGTAATGTTTTGATCAATGATGCCGCCGCAGCTTTTGAAGGAATGGAGTCAAGGCCCTGCAGCAGGACTTTTCCGGTGTAGGTGTCAAGGATTTCAGCATCCTGACCGTTGGTCACCACGGTGATGGGCAACTGAACAGAGGAATCAAGGACCCGCGCCGCAGCCAAGGCCGGGCGTTCCCTTGTTACCAGGGACCCCGGGCCGTAACGGAGAATCATGAATCTTTTTCCTGAAACGCTGACAATAAAATCAATGGTTGAAATCACAAATTGCCCGGCAAACAGGGTTTCAATTGTATGCCTCGGCTCCAGGTCTGTTTTGTCATATCCGAGAGAATGAACCAGAAAGCGGCCAAGCTCCTGGCGGATCCGTTCGTCGTCGGTATCAACGATTTCCTCTCCGGTGATAAAATCAGTCAAGGTGCCGTAGATTATGTGGTGTGAAGGGATATCAGCCATATTTGAACTGTATATTTTCCTTCTGGAAAAGCAAAGCAAAAGAAAAAGGGGGCCCAAAAGAGCCCCCGTGATTCCGGAATATGCAGGTTGTTCAGCCGGGAGACTGCAGGGAGCCCCGGACCTGAGCAGTTAGATTACAGCTCCAGCCAGGACTCGGAAAACAGGGTTTGACCGGACAGGCACTTAAAGGTTTTGTAATGCTGAAGCTCTGACTCGGAAAGGCCTGCGGTGCCGGGATCATTGCCGTCCATAAGCCCAAAGACCAGGTCGGTAAGATTCTGGCGCTGGCCGGAAGCAATGGCCATCAGTTCTGCATCATAAGAATTGACAATTGCGGTGGTAAGACCGTGCTTCATCAGCATGATGAGGTAGGTTCGGTCAAGGTATTTACGAAGATGATCCGCCACACCGTTGGAAACATTGGAAAGACCGATGGTTGAACCGGCGCCGGGGGCGATGTCCGGGACCATGCTAAGGAATTCAAAAGCGGCGTTGA
The DNA here is from genome assembly GCA_018823135.1 of Pseudomonadota bacterium. Lineage (NCBI taxonomy): Bacteria > Pseudomonadati > Pseudomonadota > Pseudomonadota bacterium. The sequence continues at coordinate 9,301 of JAHJJF010000015.1, read as the reverse complement.
TCTGATCCGTTCCAAGGGTAATCGGCGTGGCAATTGGATCGAAGAGCATTTTTTCATTGGGTATGCCTGCTTCGGCAAGGGCCATCATCAGGTCAACGGACATGGAGGCGCGTTCGTTTGAGTCGCGGGGCATGCCGTCCGGACCCCAGAGCAGGGCGACAACATTGCAACCGGCTTCTGCGGCCACGGGAATCAGCTTCTGCATTCTTTCGGGCTGGGCGGAGATGGAGTTCATGATCGCATCAGCTTTGTTTTTTACAACCTTGAAGCCCGCGGCCATGGCATCGGTGTTGGTGGTGTCAAGGCATAAAGGCGTAGCAACGACGGCCTGAACCGTTTCGACAATCCACGGCATGAGTTCGGTGCCGTCTTTTCTTGCCGGCCCGATGTTGAGATCAAGGTAAGCTGCGCCCGCTGCGGCTTCTTCTTTAGCCATTTCCTGGACAGGAGCGGGATTTCTTTCCTTCATCGCGGCGCCGCTTCTGTTTCCCATGATATTGATGCTTTCTGCAATTGCTAAAATTTTGGTCATTTGTATTCTCCTTGTGCTTGTTGCTGTTCAGATATATCGTTTCCCCCGGAGATAAGTCGGAGGTGAATTATTTATGCCCTGCGGGTAAAAAGACCCTGAATCATCACGGGGTAAAGCGAGAAAAAATAGCGTTAATATGAAGGGATGTCAACCATCAACCGTATTTTACGGTAAGAAAAACGCCTACATTGGGATAAATGTGCGTTTTATTCTCTCGAAGTGGCGTAAATACATTGAAAAGCTCGCCGGTTGATCCAATCCGAAAAGATTGCATTAAAAGAACCAATTTTTTTTCATATATCGTAACGTGCCGGAGAACGAAGCCTTCATGTCCGGGAAATTATGGTGAATGGCGATGGCACGCGGCACAAAATGAATATGCCAGCCAGCCTTTGATGCGCGAAGGCAGTAATCGACAAAGCAATAATATCCACAGAACCTGTCATCAAGAAAGCCGATTTCATCCATTGCGTCTTTTCTGATGAAAAAACAATCACCGAGCAGCCAGTCGGATTTAACAGGCGAACCGGTGGGTTCGAAAAGGTTGTTGTGCAGGGTGCAGGGATTAAGAAAGCCAAGCATCAAACCAAGAAGAGAAAAAGAACCGGGAAAAGAAAAAGCCGACGGCAACCGGATTCCCTGCGGGTCGAGGTGTAACGGTCCGGCGATGCCGGTATCCGGCGCGGAGTCAAGGAAATCAACCATGATTCTCAGGCTGTCCGGTTGAACGGCAACATCCTGATCCAGGAAGGCGATGTACCGGCCGCAGGCCTTATGGGCCGCTAAATTTAATGCACCGGCATCACCGGGTCTGTTGCCGGGAGTTTTTAGTACGGTAACCTCAGAAAACTCACGTATCATTGAATCGTCGAAGATTCCCGGGACACCTTCCATAATAATTATTTCAATAGAAACCTGTTGGGCGGCGCTTTGCAGAGAATTGAGAAAATTAGCGATGCGGATGGGATTTCTGGCGATGGTGCAGACAGAAAAGTCGGGGCATTCCATGGCTCATACCAATTCGCATTCAAATTCTAACATTGTTGGCCGCCTCGTTACCTCTTTGAATGAAAATGGTATCACAGATTCGTTTTATCTTTCAGAAAGTTTGAGAGAAACAGACGGGAAAAGGCTCATATCTGTATGTGGCAGGAACAGGGCTGCCATGTAATGGGTCATGAACTGCGGGCTTTCAGAAAGCTCCATATTGGTCATCAGGCGGCTTACCTGCATCCGTTCACGAAAGCGGTTGTGGTCGGTGAGGCTGATCTGGGCGCCGAGCAGGGAACCGTTGCCGAGATAGTAGAATTTTTCGCGGTCGACATCCGGCAGGAGGCCGATGCAGATCGCCCGTTCAAGATCAATATAGGCGCCGAAGTTTCCTGCCATTATGATTCTATCGAGATCGGTGAAGGTCATGCCCACGGACTCGAGCAGGGTCATATAGCCGGCATACATCGCGCCTTTGGCGCGGATAAGATTGTCGAGGTCAACCTCGGTGATGACAATATCCTTTCTGGTGCCGGAATCCTTGGACCAGGCGATGACGTATTCATAACCGTCAAGACCGGTTCTGATCCTTTTATGTTCCAGATTTCTGTTGAATTTTCCCTGTTGATCGACCACCCCGGCCTCAAGTAATTCAGAGACAATACTGATCAGCCCGGAACCGCAGATTCCTCTGGGTTTGCTTCTGGCGATGGTGATGATCATCGGCTCCAGTGTCTCCGGGTGGATATGGAAGTTTTCTATGGCGCCCTTACTGGCCCGCATACCATGCTTGATGCCGCCGCCTTCAAAGGCGGGGCCGGCGGAACAGGCGGTGCAGACCATCCATTCTTCGTTGCCGATAACGATTTCACCGTTGGTGCCGATATCGATGAACAGGGTTATTTTGGGGCTTTTATGCATCTGGCAGGCATGAACGCCGGAAATGATATCACCGCCGACATAGCTTGCAACGGAAGGATACAGGAAGAGGCGCACCGAAGGATGCGCATAGACGCCAAGGCCTGCGGCTCTTGTCAAAGGGAACTGGCTGCAGGTAGGTACATATGGCGCTTCCCTTAAGAATTTCGGATCCAGTGCCAGGAGCAGATGGCTCATGATTGTATTGCCCGCTGCCATAATATAGCTGATGTCGCTAGGGCTGATGATAACTTTTTTGCAGACCGATTCTATTACCTGATTGATAGTCCTGACAACTTTGTTTTGCAGGGCTTTCAAGCCTCCGGGGCGTTGAGAGTAGATAATACGGGAAATCACGTCTTCGCCGTAGATAATCTGTTCATTATAGGCAGAGGCTTCGGCAATCACCTTGCCGTTGTTCAGATCAATGAGTACGCCGCAGATGGTGGTGGTGCCGATATCAACGGCCAGGCCGAAGAGGTTGCCGGTTGTATCTCCCGGCTCAATTGCGATAATCCGGTCCGGTTCTTCAGCCCTTTTGCCGCGGAGAAGAATGATGGTTACTTCCCAGTTTGCCTCACGGAGAATAAAGGGAAGTTCTTTCAGAAGTTCAGGGTGGTCATAGGTTGGTTCTGCACAGTCATGGCAGCCTTTGCGGATGGCGTGCAGCAGGCGCTGAAGATCTGGAATGTTGTCTTCGATGGTCGGGGGAGTGAGCTTGATGAAGCGTTTTTCAACCGGCGGTGCCACGTCCCATTTACCGATCAGGGCTTCAAGTGATCTTGCGGAAATGGATCGAGTTGTTTTGGGCTTGCGCTTGAGGGCTTTGCCGTCTTCTTTGGTTTCTTCCGGCACCCGCACCACAAGGTCGGATACAACAAAAGACTGGCATGCAAGTTTTACTTTTTCATCTTTAGCGGTCTTTGCTTTGCTGCCGCATGAAACTTCACCCTGTTCGACAATGACCTGGCATTTTCCGCAAACCCCGTCACCGCCGCAATATGCATGGATATACACCCCGGCATTTGCAGCGGCAGAGAGGAGGTTTTCTCCTTCCTCCACGTTGATTGTAACATTGTCGGGTAAAAAATGGATGGATCGTGTCATGGGGCTCGTTTCTTAATAGTTAATTGAACATGCACCTTTTTTAATTTTGCTGTAAAGTGCCATGAATAAAGACATACAAGATAGCAAGATGTGAGGGCTTGTCAATATTCCTTTTTTGGATGTGATCCATCGTTATGCATCGGATTATAAAATTGCCGGCCGAAGAATATGTGGATCATGGGTCAGAGGGGAGTTTTCCTCCCGACAGACGAAGCGGCTTCTAACCTCATGTAATTATTGAATACAATAATTGTCAGCACCGTTATACACTCCGCAGAATTTAATAGCTTGTGGTTCTACCCATATACAAGCGCCGAAAGAAATTCATGGCAGCCGTTACAAACATTATTAAAAGTTAAGTTTCTGGTAAGGACGAGGTTTTTTCAATGGCTTTGACTGTTAAGCAACGCATTAAACGATTTATAATAACCCATATCCTTCCGGGTATTCCTTTTATGGCCCTTGCTGTATCCGGAGGCATGCTCTTTTTCAGCAGGTTCTGGAATATTGATTCCGCATCCTTTATGATGTGGGTGAATATTCACAAGATCGCCTCGCTTTTCTGGATGGTGCTCCTCACGGCAATGGTGATTGTTATTGGGTTTAAGTTTCACAAGGCAGCATTCCAAGGACTTTTTTCGTGGGGTAAAGCAGATCTTCTTTGGTTTAAGTGTTCCCTTAAGAGCATTATTAATCCGAACCAGCTGATTACCGACAACCGGGTCTATAAAACCCGGCAGAAGGTCAATCTGTTGCTGGTGATTGGCGGGTGCCTCGGGTTTGTTATCAGCGGGTTTGCCATGTGGTTTTGGGCTTCCATCCTGATATTCTGGTATGTTCATGTCGTCTTTTTCTTTATGACCATGTCCATGGTGATTGGCCATCTCTTCATCACTTTCAAGTACCCCATATCAAAGAAACAGCCCATCGGCGCGTATCTCAAGGTGGAGCTTTTCTGTTTCTTTGTTACCGTGTTCATTGGTGTGGGTGGTTTTTTCTTCTTCAATCAGGGACAAAAGGCCTCTCAGGGAAAGGCTTTTGTTAATTTTATCCGGCCCCTTGAGCTGTCCAAAGGTCATAGAATAAAAGAATTAGTAGGCGATTGTTCAAAGTGTCATGATTATACGGGGAGTTTAAAAGACGAGAGATGTCTGGAATGTCACAAGATCATCAAGGCGCGGCGGGACACCAAGAGCGGTTATCACGGTCTTTTTGAGGGTAATTGCAGGAATTGCCACAAAGAGCATCCCGGACTTAGCGCTTCTATTATTCCCTTTAACCCCTTAAAATTTAATCATGCTCTGGCGGCTTACAAGCTTGTAGACAAGCATGCGGACCCGAAAGTAAAATGTGATGCATGCCATAAGCGCAAAGGCAAGACAAACCGGGGCGGCGTTTACTATCTCGGCTTCGATTATGCATTTTGTACAGACTGCCACGAGGATCCCCATTATAAAAATGAATTCGGCAATGTTTGTGATACCTGTCATAATATTAAAACCTGGAAAGGTGGTGATGTAAGGTTTGACCATGACAGGGATTCGAAATATCCCTTGAAAGGGGGGCATGTCAAGACCTCCAAGGATGTTGAGGTCAAATGCGCCGATTGTCATAAGCCGCTGAAGAAAGGAGATCCTTTAAGCAAGGCGAAACTGCGAGGACTTTCTTATGCATGTATTTCGTGCCACAAGGATTTCCACAAGGGAGGCCTGGGTGATCTCTGTGAGAACTGCCATACCATGCATAGCTGGAAAGGCAAAGACGGAAAGATCAATTTTGATCATAATCGGGATTCCCGGTATTCCTTGAAAGGCAAACATGAAACCGTTAAATGTGAGCTCTGCCATCAACCCAAGAAAAGTGACGGAAGTCAGGGTGACGCAATATATCGAGGACTGTCCAGGGACTGTGTGTCCTGTCATAAGGATATTCATAACAAGGAGTTAGGCAAGTATTGTGAAAACTGCCATAACGATTCCAGCTGGGTTGGCAAGGATGTCACCTTTAATCATGATACTGATTCGAAATACCGCCTCAAGGACAAGCATGCAAAGGTAAAGTGTGTTGAATGTCATAAGCCGGCGCCCGGGAAAAACCTGGGGACAGTAAAATTTATTGGTATTGGAACCGAATGCATTGCCTGTCATGAAGACCCGCACAAGTCTACATTGGATAAAAAATGCGAAAAATGTCATTCGATAAAGAGTTGGGTGGGCGAAGAAGTACGTTTTGATCATGACACTGATTCCCGCTATCCACTGACCGGCGAGCACATAAAGGTTAAATGTATTGTTTGTCACAAGCCTGAAAAAGAGGGCGATCCTCTGGGCAAGGCAAAATTTGTCGGGTTTAAAACAGAGGACTGCGATGACTGCCATAAAGATCCCCATAAGCCGGAGGATGAATACGGTAAAGATTGCCTGCTTTGTCACTCAACCGGGCCATGGCCTCCCAAGAAACCGGATTTCAGTCATCAAAAGCATGCAAAATATCCGCTTACCGGCCTCCATGAAAAGGTGAAATGTCTTGAGTGCCATAATAAAAAATCAGTGAGAAGCATCGGGCCGAAGACGCTGGAGGTTTTTCTCAAAAGTTGCCTGGTATGTCATAAAGACCCGCATACAGGACAAATAGGAACTGATTGTGATAAATGCCACAGTACTTCCGGTTGGAAGGGCAAATCCTTGCTCTTTGATCATAATAAGCATTCGGTATATAAAATTGACAAAATTCACATCAGGACTGCCTGTAAAAAATGTCACGACAAGGGCCTTTATAAACCGATTCGGCATGAGAACTGTGCGGATTGTCATGATGAATACGGCCGGTAATTTGTGCCTGCCCATAAAGGCCTTATTTCTGGAAAGACACTAATTGCCTTTAGAATTCCAACATGCACAACAAATATTAGGAAAAAGGTATGCAGCAGTCTTTAGAAAAAAAGAGCACCTCCGGTTCTTATTTCGCGGGATTCGTGCAGCTTGATGTCCGGCTCGGGGCCATCGAGGAAAATATTGCTGCGGTCAGAAAAGGATTAAAGGACTTGCGGCCGTCCAGTCCTGGAATGGTTGTGCTTCCGGAATTATGGGCCACAGGATTTGATTATGAAAATCTTTCCTCACTGGCTGTAAAAACACCTGAAGTTTTACAGGCGGTGCAGGATCTTGCTGCAGAACACAAGATCATTATTGCCGGGTCCTTGCCGGAGCACGAAGACGGTTTTTTTTATAATACCCTTTATCTGGTTGACGCAGGCGGACTAATCGGCAGCTTTCGAAAGCAGCACCTGTTCCCGCTCATGGAGGAGGAAAAACATTTTTCCAGGGGTTTTTTCCCCCGGCCCATATCGACGGAACTGGGGTTGATCGCCTGCCTTGTCTGTTATGACCTGCGGTTTCCCGATCTGGCAAGAAGTCAGGTAGCGCAGGGGGCGGCGCTTCTGGTGCTCAGCGGCCAGTGGCCTGAAGCCAGAAAAGACCACTGGCTGACCCTTGCAAGGGCGCGGGCAATTGAAAATCAGGTGTATGTGATTGCCTGTAACCGGTGCGGGAAAACAGGCTCGACAACCTTTGCCGGCAATTCCATGATAATCGCTCCGGACGGCTCGATACTTGTTGAAGCCGGCAAAGAAGAAACAGCTCTTGGGGCACAGTTGTCACAAGGGTTTGTGGAAGAGGTGCGGAATAGATTTAATACTGTTTCAGCTGTTGACTATTCAATGCCGGACCGCGAGAAAATCAGCTCGGTGGAAACAGTATGCGCTGTAATGGATCAATACAGAAAAATCGGCCGAAGCGTTGTTTTTACCAACGGCTGTTTTGATATTCTACACCAGGGACATGTGACCTATCTCGAAGCCGCACGCCGGCAGGGGAGTTGTCTTGTTGTCGGGTTGAACAGTGATAAAAGCGTACAATCCATAAAGGGGCCGACTCGACCGGTGAACCGGCAGGAAAGTCGCGCCAGGGTTCTTGCCGCACTTGGGTGTGTGGATCATGTGGTGATATTTGATGATGATACGCCCTTGAACCTGATAACCAGGCTCAAGCCCGATGTTCTGGTAAAGGGAGCGGACTGGCCGTTGGAAAAAATAGTCGGCGCGAAAGAGGTCATTGAAGGCGGCGGCAAGGTAGTCAACATCCCCCTGGTTGCTGATTTTTCCACCACCGAAATAATAAGGAAAATGCAGGGGAATTAGGGTGCAGAGCCTGTGGCTTGCCGCGAATTTTTGGCAACCATACAACGCGGGAACCGAGTAAAACTTTTAGAAGTCATAAGTCAGGAGAAAACCTTAAAAAACGCTACGCGGTTGATTTTTATTCTGACTCCTGGCTTCTGCCTCCTGACTCCTGATACCCCGAGGATCGAAGTCTTGCTCTTATCTGCCGCGGGGCAGTTTATTCCTGGTTCTGAAATATTTTCTGCATTGCCTCGCGGAGCAGGGCAAGGGTATATGGCTTTTGAATAAACCCGGCAAGACCTTTGCCGACAAATTTCTCTGTTACATCCTGTTCGTTGTAGCCGCTTGACAGGATAACCCGAACATTGCGGTTAATCTTTCGAAGCTCGCGAAAGGCAACTTCTCCATCCATGTGCGGCATGGTGAGATCCGTGAGGACACAATCGATTTCGGATTCAAACTGTTTGTAAACATTCACCGCGTCTCTGCCGTCCTTTGCCACCAGAACCGAAAAACCAATGCGTTCAAGCATTTTCTTGCCAAGGGTGCGGATGGTTTCCTCGTCATCTACAAGCAGAACTGTTCCGTGTCCACGCCACTTGACTATTTCAAGGTCTTCGTTGTTTTTTGTCGCCGGAACAGAGTCTTCCAGTGCCGGGAAGAGGACCTTGATAGTGGTTCCTCGGCGGGGCTCGCTGTAAACCTTGAGTGCGCCTTTATGTCCCCGGACAATGCCCAGGACCGCTGACATCCCAAGGCCGCGACCAGCGAATTTTGTTGAAAAAAATGGGTCAAAGAATTTGGCGATGATGTCTTTTTCCATGCCGCAGCCGGTATCGGCGATTTCAATGTAACAATAGATACCCTCTGGCAGGTTGTCATCAAGGTATGTTTCGGTGAGATATTTCCGGTCACATTCCATGGCGCCAGTGGATATGGACACCACGCCGCTATTTTTTTCAATTGCTTCGGAAGAATTAACCACCAGATTCATTATGATCTGGTTGATCTGGTTTGCGTCGCCGAGGACCGCCGGAAGGTTTTCCGTCAGTTGATATTTCAGGACCACATGTTTGGAAATAGAAACCTCAAGCATATGGTTCATTTCGGAAATAACCGTCGACAGATCCAGGGGCTGGGAGATAAATTTGCCGTGGCCGGAGTAGGCGAGCATCTGCTTGCAAAGATCGGCGGCTCTGCGTGAAGCCTTTTCTATTTCAATGAGATTTATATATGCAGGGGATGCAGGAGAAAGGTCGGAAACTGCAAGGTCAGCATTACCGAGGATGGTCATCAGAATATTATTGAAATCGTGGGCAATGCCGCCGGCAAGAACTCCCAGGCTTTCTAGTTTTTGAACATGCTGGATCTGCAGTTCCATTTTACGCTTGTCTTCTTCGGCTTTTTTTCGGTCGGTAATATCCAGGGCGGTGAATGTTACACCGGTTGACAAATCGCCCGGAGTAAGCGGGGCCGACTGAAGATGGACATCCATGAGCGTTCCGTCTTTGCGCATCCACACCGTGTCAACCATTCCGAGGTTTTTTTCCAGAATTTTTGCATACTTGATTTTG
>JAHJJF010000014.1 GCA_018823135.1 Pseudomonadota bacterium | reverse complement strand
CGACCAAACACCGGATGAAGTATATTGGCAGAAACCACGGGCCGGTTATCCCGGAACCGTCATCAAGCTGGCGGCATAACAACAATGGATTTCCACCTTATTTCCGCCGCCAACCTGTCCAATCAACCGGGGCCACTTCTTTAATCAGTTCGATTATTGCGTAATTTCACAAATACAATCAAACGAAGGAAAGGCGATATATTGAAAGATTTCGTTTTTTCAGTAAATGCAACAATATTTTCGCTGAGAGATAGTGTAGTAGATTAAAGTCAAATTATAGCCGCAGAGAAGGGGCTTTTATTAAGGAAAATCAGCAGGAACTGGAAAAGTCCATTAAAGATATCAAGGAATATCTCGATCGGTTTAAGGTTTATAGAGGAGGAAAAAAGATTAGACATCTACAAAGTATTCCAACATTATTTTTTCTTGGTTGCTTCTTATTTTTTTTGAGCGGCTGTCTTGCTGATCATGCAACAACCGCTTCAACAAATCAAGATCGTATAACAAGAGGAGCCCTGGTGAAGAATCATGATAATGAGCCAGGGATAATTCTTGAGGTCATTGAATCCGGTGGATACACCTATTTACTTGTTGAAACCAGAGACCAGCAGATTTGGATTGCCACTTCAAAAATAAGTTTATCAACCGGGGATAAGGTGGAAATACCTGGATCGGCACCCATGAGGAATTTTTATAGCAAATCATTGAGCCGTGTTTTCAAGGAAATATACTTTGTCGCCGCAGCCGGTACAAATATTAATGAACCAGCCGTTCAGAAAAATCTGCCACAAGGCCATCCGGTCATCAGGGGGAGAATGTATGAAGGGCTTGCAGTTAAGATTGCCGAAGGAGGCCTCACTGTATCGGAAATTTACGCCGGAAAGCTGGAGATTGCTGGAAAAGAGGTAGTTGTCAGGGGGAAAGTGGTTAAGTTCACGCCTCAGGTTTTAGGGAAAAACTGGCTCCATATGCAGGACGGCACCGGTACTTCCCTTACCAACGACCTTACAGTAACCACAGATACCATAGTCATGGTGGGGGATACAGTTGTTTCAAGGGGCATATTGGCGGTTGATAAGGATTTTGGATACGGCTACAAGTATGAAGTTATCCTAGAAAATGCCACGGTAATCATCGAATAAGTCCGATATGCTCAGATTTTTTACTCCTCTAGCTGCGCAGCCAACTCTTCTGCTGAAAGCAGCAACTCATTAATTATTTCCAGTCCTCCCAACCAGAAAGCCTTTTGGTCGAGATTAATTCCGAAAGATTCAAGCAGTTCAGCAGGGGTTTTGCTCCCCCCAGCCTTGAGCAGTTCAATATATTTGGGAGTGAAGGCGGCTTTGTCGTCTTTATAGATTCGGTACAGGGACAGCACGAGAAGTTCGCCAAAGGCGTAGGAATAGACATACCCCGGGGTACTTAAGAAATGAGGAATATAGGACCACCAGATTGAATAATTTTCCGTCAGGGTGACGCTGTTGCCGAACATGGCTTTCTGAGTCTGCATCCAGAGGGTCGATATACTTTCCGTTGATAGTTCTCCCTGGTTTCGTCTTGAATTATGAACAAGGTCCTCAAATCTGTTCATGGCCACTTGTCGAAAAACCGTTGCAAAGATAGATTCAAGTTTTTGGCATAAATATGCCAACCGTTCTTTTTTGTCTTTGATGCGGCTCAACTGGGAATGAAAAACAATCAATTCGCCGAACACTGATGCTGTTTCTGCAAGCACAAGAGGCGTGTTGCTGTTGAAATAACCCCGTTCCGCGGCTAGATACTGATGGATACCATGACCTAGTTCATGGGCTACGGTTGAGACGTCTCTCAGGTTGCCGGTGTAATTGACCATTATGTATGGATGCACTTCCGGAACACAGGGATGAGCAAATGCTCCGCCGCGCTTGCCCTCTATGATTGGTGCGTGTATCCAGCTCTCAGTAAAGAAAAGTGATGCTGTCTCCGCCATGAGAGGCGAAAACTCATGGAATGCATCCAGCACGATTTCCTTACAGGTGTTCCAGTCGATGAGGTTAGATTGGTTATTTTTCGGTTCTTTCCCTGGAAAGGTAAGGGGTGCGTAGCGATCATAATCCTTGAGCTCGGGAATTCCGAGGATTTTGCTTTTGATCCTATAGTAGCGTTGTGGAATATCGTAGCGGGAAACCACGCTGTCGATGAGGGTTTCCACTGTGTGGTCTTCAAGTTCATTGTATAAATTCATTGAACTTATCCATGCCGGGTACTGCCGCAATCGATCATCGATCATTTTGTCTGCAAAAATTGTATTAAAAATATGGGTCAGGATATGACTCTGGGTCGAAAGTCCCAGTGTCAATTCTTCTGCTGCCTGCATGCGAACTGTACGTTCAGGATTATAGAGATCGGATAAAACCTCTTCTTCGGTCCTTTGTTTGACACCGAATTTCATGTGACCGATTACTTTGTCAAAGAGATTGTTCCAGCTGCTTTTCCCGGTTGGCGCTTTTTCAATGAGCAGGGTTTCTTCGATCTGGGACAGATGATGCTTGGCATATCTTCGCATGCTTGCGAGATAATGTTGATAATTGCTCAATACCGATGAACCGAGAAGTTTCCGGGATTGGTTTTCGTCAATTTTGCTCCATTCCAGTTCAAAAAATACGATTTCTTTGCCGATTGTACTTAAAGTCTCCTTTATTTTTTGTAGAAAGGCGCCAGCCTCGGCATTGTTTACCTGGGTAGTGAAGTTCAGGAAGGCAAGCGTTGATATTTTGCCAAGTATGACTTCAAGTTTTTCCAGACGGTTAACAAGGATGTATAAACCACCCGGATCAAAGGAATCCAGCTTCCCGGCATATTCCTTGTTTATGGCTTGTGCTTCCTGCCGGCAGAAAGAAATGTCTTTTTCAAGGGCAGGGTCATTTATATCTTTATAGAGATCTGCAAGATTCCAAAGGACTTGCGCGGTTCCTAATGTTGTATTGATTTCGCCTGACACATTTATCTCCTCGCAAAATATTATTGAATGCAAATTTTGTCGGCATCTTAAAAAGCACGATGACGATGCATATATAGGTATACACACTTTTCAAATGACATGAATTTTTTGGACCGTGTCGTTGTGTATAGTCACATTTTGCCTAGTATGTTACATTATTTGTAAATTCAAAGAAAAAAAATCACCTTCGGCGTTCTTCCAGTCATTTTTTTCACCTCTATAAAAAACTGTTGCATAGATCATAGCACACAAGATATAGTGTACAGTGTATGCTTACGGTAGTACATATTGTGGATAATGTTTTTTTTGACTGATAATATATGCCTGAATCGATGATGTTTTTTGAAGGTTAAGGCAAACCAATTCAGGCCTGCCGGTTTCCATGTTGCCCAAAGGTGTGGAAACTTACAAAATTTTATCTGAAATATTCTTTTTTTTGTAAATTTGCTCAAAGTCAGAGGGGAATTTGATTGATGAATATGCCTGCAACAGTATATGACGAATCAAAGATAAAAACATTAAGCTCCCTTGAACATATTCGCCTTCGCCCCGGTATGTATATCGGTCGCCTCGGTAACGGCTCACACCCGGATGACGGCATTTATATCCTCTTGAAAGAGGTGATTGATAATGCCGTTGATGAGTACATCATGGGTGCAGGTAAACGGGTTAATATTTCAATTTCCGAAGATGGATATGTATGTATACGGGACTTCGGTCGTGGAATTCCCCTTGGCAAGATTATAGAATGTGTTTCGGTAATCAATACCGGTGCCAAATATAACACTGATGTCTTTCAATTTTCCGTTGGCCTTAATGGCGTCGGGACAAAAGCGGTTAATTCTCTTGCTGAAAAGTTCAAGGTTGTATCGTACAGGGATGGCAAGTTCGCATGCGTAAATTTTGTCCGTGGGATACTTGAAAGTGAAGAATCCGGCGATACTTCCGAAAAAAACGGAACCTATGTCGAGTTTCAACCAGACCGTGAAATTTTTGAAGAGTATACTTACAATCGGGAATTTGTCAGCAAAAGGCTCTGGCGTTACGCCTATCTTAATGCCGGCCTGAAATTATACCTAGATAAAGAATGTTTTTATTCGGAAAACGGCCTGCTTGATCTTTTAGATAACGAGATTGACGGCACTCAGCTTTATAAACCGGTTCATTTCCGCAACGGCACGCTTGAGTTTGCCTTTTCACATACCGACGGCTATGGCGAATCGTATTTTTCTTTTGTAAACGGCACGTTCACCAATGAGGGAGGGACACATCTTTCCGCTTTTCGTGAAGGCATCCTGAAGGGAATAAACGATTATTCCGGGAAAAAATTTATCGGAGAGGATGTCCGTGAAGGAGTTGTCGGAACCGTTGCGATAAAGATCAAAGATCCGATATTTGAATCCCAGACAAAAAACAAGCTGGGCAATACGGAAGTTAGGGCGATTGTTGTAAATCGGGTTAAGGAGGTTCTCTGTAATTATCTTTATAAACATACCGATGTCGCAGATGTCTTAATTAATAAAATCCAGCAGAATGCCAAGGTTCGCAAAGAGTTGCAGGATGTCCGCAAGGAAGCCAAAGCCAAGGCCAAAAAAGTAGCAATCAAGGTGCCGCAACTTAAGGATTGCAAGTACCACCCGGCAAAAGGCCAGCCTTCTCCAGCCGGACGCGAAAACATGATTTTCATTACCGAAGGTCAGTCCGCATCCGGATCCATTGTAAGTTCCAGAGACCCGATGACCCAGGCGGTTTTTTCTCTGAAAGGCAAGCCGATGAATGTCCTGGGACATCCGCTGACCTTGCTGTATAAAAACGATGAACTCTATAATATCATGCGTGCCCTGAACATTGAAGAGTCCGTGGGAGGTTTGCGTTATGACAAGGTTATTCTGGCAACGGATGCGGACGTCGATGGCCTGCATATCCGAAATCTTATGCTCACGTTCTTTCTGCATTATTTCGAAAACCTGGTGAAACGGGGCCATATCTATATTCTTGAAACCCCGATATTCAGAGTCCGCACTAAAAGCGAGACGATTTATTGTTATTCAGACAAGGAAAAAGCTGCGGCCGAGAAAAAACTTACCGGCAAAAAGCAGATTAAAAACGCCGTTGAAATCACTCGATTCAAAGGCCTTGGCGAGATTTCTCCCAAGGAATTCAAACAGTTTATCGATGAAAACATACGTCTGAAGCAGGTCAATATCGACAAGCTCAGTGAAGTCCCCAAATTGCTGGCTTTTTATATGGGTAAAAATACTCCCGAACGCAAAGAATACATTATGGGACATTTGACGGACTATTTGGCCTGATTTTTAATTAAATTGGTCTGTGCCACATTCCATGCAGAGACTTTTGTAAGAAACATCCAGATCCGAGGCAATAATTTTAAGTATGGATACCTTGACAAATTACGGTGAATTGCATCAATTATTCGATGATAATTTCATAGATTATACCTCTTATGTTGTCAAGGAACGGGCGATTCCCGACATTGCGGACGGTTTCAAGCCCGTACAACGCCGGATACTCCAGACTTTATTTAATATGGATGACGGCCGTTTTCATAAAGTCGCCAATGTTGTAGGATCTACCATGAAGCTTCATCCTCACGGTGATGCTTCAATCTTTGCGGCGCTGGTCAATCTTGCCAATAAAGGTTATCTCATTGACCGACAGGGAAATTATGGAAATATCTATACGGGTGACCAGGCGTCTGCCGCCCGTTATATCGAGTGTAGGCTTTCACCGCTGGCCCGGGAAACCATTTTCAATAAAGACCTTACCGAATTTGTAGACTCCTATGACGGGCGTATGCTTGAGCCTGTTGCATTACCCGCAAAAATTCCCTTATTACTTATGCAGGGCGCTGAAGGAATCGCCGTGGGCATGGCCACCAAAATCATGCCCCATAACTTTGTGGAATTGCTGGAAGCCCAGATCCGGATTTTACAGGGGAAGGAGTTTGAGTTTTTTCCGGATTTTCTTCAAGGCGGATATGTTGATGTTTCAGGATATGATCAAGGCAACGGCAGAATCAAATGCAGAGCAAAAATCATTGAGAAAAATGAAAAGACAATTGTCATAAAGGAACTGCCTTACACAACCACAACCCAATCCCTGATTGAAAGCATTGAAAAGGCGGCTCGGTCAAACCGGATCAAAATTCTCTCCATAGATGATTATACCGCCGAGGAAGTAGAGATCGAAATCAAGCTTGCCCGTGGAATTTATGCGGCAGACACGATCCGGGCGCTCTATGCCTTTACTGACTGTGAAGTACCGATCACCCCGAATCTCACGTTGATCAAGGACAATTCACCGGTCAATATTTCAGTTAATCAAGTTCTCGAATACAATACTCACAAGCTTGTAGGCGATCTCGAACATGAATTGAATATAGAGCTTTCTCGACTTAAAGAAAAACTTCAGCATAATTTGCTGGAGCAGATTTTTATCGAGGAGCGGCTGTACAAGAAGATTGAAGAATGCAAGAGTTACCCGGCAATACTTGAAACAGTAGAAAATTCCTTGCAACCCTATCTTGCCGATCTTGTCCGGGAAATCACCAAGGAAGACATTGAGCGGCTCCTTGAAATTCGAATCAAGCGTATCTCCCGTTATGATATCGACAAAAAAAGAAAAGATATCAAAGAGATAAATGAAAACATCAAAGAGGTTACGCAGAGCCTTACAGATATGGTCGGATTTACGATCAATTACATTAAATGTTTGCTGAAACGCTATGGAAATCAGTATCCGCGAAAAACTGAAATCACTACTTTCACCGAGGTTCAGGCTCGAAAAGTCGCTCTTTCCAATTTGACCGTGACCTATGATGAAAAGGATGGTTTTCTCGGTTATCAGGTCAAAGGGAATCCAGAGACAGCCATATCCTGTTCCGAATACGACAAGGTGATGCTGCTTTTTAAACACGGATTGTATAAAATCATCAATGTCACTGAAAAAACCTTTGTCGGAGCTGATTTGTTATGGTTCGGCAAGGTGGACGAAAAGCTCCTTTTTAATGTCGTTTACAAAGACGGGGAACAGGATATTTCGTATCTCAAACGCTTTCATATGCCAAAATTCATCCTTGAAAAAGAATACAGGCTCTTCACGGAACACAGCAAATCCAACATTCAAATATTACTTTTTGGTGAAGAGGGAAGTTTGCGCTGCAACCTGGTGCCGTCCAAGCGAACTCGCACTAATACCCTGGATTTGGAAATCAACGAATTTCTTGTCAAGGGTGCATCGGCAATCGGTAAGAGAATTTCCACCAGGCCGGTACGACGCATTACGGAGATAAAATCCAAAAAAATTGAAATCGAAGTCAAGGCAAAAGAAGTTGCAGAAGAGCCGGAAGTCGTTGAAACTCCGATGAATGTCGATATTATGCCTGCTCAAGAAATTTCCGAAGAAAAGAAGGCAAAACCTATTCAGCCGGGGCTTTTTGATACTGCTCGGAAAAAACAATGAAGTGACGGTAAAAGTTTCATCAGGTGACTGAGAAGTTGGGTTCTTTCGTTGATATCACTTAAAAAATATTTGAAATTGAATGACTGCTGCGTATACAATTAAATGATCCGATTCGAACGGTATTAAGCAAGTAATCAGGACAATATTGTCTAATCCTTGATTTTTCTGAATTTATTTGGTATAGAGACCTGTTTTGTTCGGTGAATTAATGCGGGATATACTTAGTTCAAAAAAACAATCACCGTCTTGCCTGATGCGTGTACCGATACTCGGTTATGTTTTTGAATATATATTAAGAACAGCAAGAAGGTTCATGAATTATATAACTGCCAAATGTCCCCGCCAAGGAGATACGGAAAACATTCAAACGGTTTTCTCTGATAAATGCCGTTTTCTTACCTTTGGACAGCGGAAAATTGGCAAACGGCCTCTACATTTCGGCCTTATGTCTGTTTTAGTCATTGTATTTTCGTGCACATTTTTTTTAAGACTTTATTCGTCATATCAGTCGCAAGGACATGTTATAGAACAAAGGGTTAGGGGGAACCTTGTACGCTCCCTGGAAGTCGACACAGGTCATGAGTTGATGGAACTACTTAAGACCTATGATCTGTGGGATATTCAACCGGATTCAGAAATACCTCCTATTGTTCTTGCCAGCTTCCCCGTTAACTTTGAAGAACTTGAAGTTAACAATAAAAAAAGAGCCTTTTTCCATTCATTATTACCCGTCGCAATGATCGCTCTTTCTGAAATTGAAAGTGAAAGAGCCACGGTGGAATATATTCTTAATAAACTGCAGTCAGCCGGTGTGGGCGGGAAAATTGATTTTTCTGATAATGGTGACTGGACAGTAATTCTTGATAGTGTGGAATTGGATTTTCTAAGGCATCTCACTGCCAAATACCGTACTTCTGACTCTCAGGTGCTTCTTAAGCGGGTAAACGTTATTCCAATCAGTCTGATTATGGCCCAGGGCGCCATCGAATCATCTTGGGGGAGTTCGCGTTTCGCACTTGAAGGGAATAATCTTTTCGGCATCTGGACCTGGGGCAAAAATGGGATTGTTCCGGCCCTGCGTGAAGAGGGTTTAAATCATAAAATTGCAATTTATCCCTCCATACTGGAATCAGTCAGGGATTATATTTTAGTTCTGAATCGCCACCAGGCATATTCAAAATTCAGAGACCTCAGAAATCAAAGTTTCGACCCCATTACTCTGGTTGACGGGCTTATTAAATACTCTGAAAGAAGAGAAGATTATATTCGTGATGTAAAGAGGATGATACGCTCAAACGAGTTGCAGCGTTTCGACAGTTATTTGCTCACCAGTCAATTGGATGATCCCGACGGCCTCATGAATATGATGTTTCTGCGTAAAAATCTTAATGTTGTTATCTAATTTTTTTTCAGTGAAATTTCCCTTTGTTTTGTTTCTGAATATTCTTCTTTTTATTTTCATTTTCGCGCCCCAGATTCAAGACTATGCATATGCCGGCATGACCGAAAGCAATTCTTCGGACCAGCATAGCGGCGGCACTGTTTTAATCTATCATCGTTTCGGTGAAAGCGAATATCCCACTACTAATGTATCAGTGGACCGTTTTCGAGAACAGATGAGCTTTCTCAAGGAAAACGGCTATAAAGTCATTTCTCTTGAAACCCTTGCATCAACTCTTGCTGCCGGCAAAAAAATTCCCGACAAAAGTGTGGTCATAACCATTGATGACGGATATTTGAGCACTTATACTCAAGCCTGGCCGATTTTAAAATCATTCGGCTATCCATTCACGGTCTTTATCTATGTAAAGGCGGTTGACAGGAAATACCGAAATTTTATCACCTGGGACCAGATTCGTGAAATGAAGCGGGCAGGGGTGGATTTTCAAGAGCACAGTTATTCTCATAATCGAATGGCCGACAGGCCTTCCGAAATGAATGACCGGCAATACAGGAATTGGATCAGGGATGATCTTGTGCGCAGCGCCAAAATCATGGAAAATGAGCTTGGTGAAAAACCAAGGTATTTTGCCATTCCGTATGGTGAATATAACAGCTTTGTTATTGACGAAGCCAAAAAGGTCGGATACCAGGCGATAATGAGCCAGGATCCTGGTTCGGTCAGCAAGAATACCGACGTGTTTCTGATCCCGAGGGAACCGATTCTCGGAAAAGACTGGTCAGGCATTGATCATTTCAGCAAGATCCTCAACCGGGTGGATTTACCTGTTGCCGATATTTATCCAGATATTGTGCCGCGGCAGTCACAATCCCCTGAAAAATTCAGTGCAAGAATCTTATATCCTGAGAAATACATGCCCGGAACTTATGGGGTTTATGTGAGCGAACTTGGCTGGCAGCAAGGTGAGTTGCAGGGGAATGTCTTGAGTGTCCCCAATCATTCGCCTTTACAACGACGATTGAACCGGGTGATAGTCAGCGCCAGGGAAAAAGACACCGGTCGCATGGCAATCCGAACCTGGCTCCTTATTCAGGACCGTCCCAAGGATATCCCTCAGGACTGAATTGACAACGCTGTGGATTGAGACCAAAGCGTCCATAAACAGCCATCAAGATCGCGCATCTTTCTGCCGCGTCCAGGGTTCTCCGTTTTCCTCCCTTGCTGATTCTCTGGCACCGTCGCAGTACAACCTGCGGTAATCACCGCATCAAGGACATTTATTCCCATTTAGATAATCTCAATAGCTGTCTGGCTTACCCAAGAGGTGATCGCTGGCAATGACTGACTTATGTCTTGATCTCATTGGAGAATGAATTATTTAGAATGGGGTTGTCGGTGTGGTTCAATTCCACTCCAGCGCGGCTACTGTAAGGAAGGGAAGGCGATAACTTTTCCGCCATGGGCCAGAATCAATTTGACGGCGTTTCTCACTGTTATAGTCAGAGAAATTTCGGCATTGTACCTTTCGCCCACAGCTTTTGCGTCTTGGTCTCTATTTTCCAAAGCCGCAGATCGGATAGCTGCAATGTTTGCATAAACGGCAAAGTCCGCCATGCCCCATGAGCGCGATATCTTTACGGCTTAGTTGTTCACCGGCAAGCATTCTGGGAAGCACAAGATCAAAAACCGTTATCTTGTGAAACATGCCGCAGGCAGGTACGCCGATAACCGGAACCGTACCGATTCGCGCCACAAGAAACATGGAGCCGGGAAGAACCGGGGAACCGTACATGATGTCGGTTGCGCCGGCGGTCTGGATTCCCAGTCGCGTGACATCGTCAGGATCAACAGACATACCGCCGCTGGTAATAATCAGTTCAACGCCGCAGTCTAAGCAATTCTTTATTTCCTTGGCAATGACCTCAGGATCGTCCGGTGCGAACCTTATCTGGGTCACTTTCGAGCCAAGGGATGCAAGCTTTTCAGTAAGGACCGGCGCAAAGGCATCTTTGATGCGGCCATGAAAGACTTCATTGCCGGTGATAACCAGGCCGACGGTAATACGCTTCAGTTGTTTTACCTGGATTATACCGTTATTTCTTGCAGCGATTGCAATTGCCTGGTTGACGATTTTTCTTGAGCCAACCAGGGGCAGCAACCTGGTTCCGGCAATCACTTCATCTTTTTTCACCGGGGTATTGTTGTGGAGACTTGCGCAGACGACTTCCTCAAGGAGATTGAATTCCAGCAGCGATTGAACGTCTATTTTAAGAAGACCTTCTGTGTCGGCAAGGATATTTATTTTGCCTTCTTTGGGTTCGCCGGATGTTCTGGAGCCGGGGCCGCTTAATGCTGAAGCGATTTTTTCTGCAGCTTCGTTTTCATGTATATCGTCAGGACCGAGCTTGAGCACAAAAATATGCTCTTTGCCTAAATTTTTCAGACGGGGGATATCTTCTTCCCTGATGATATGGCCTTTTTTAAAGGCCCGGCCCTTGAATTGCCCCTGACCGTCAGCACCCTCTTTTGAGGGTGGTCGAATTTCAGTGATATCATGGGGCAGGACCATGCCCATGGATTTTTCAAGAGGAATTTTTGTCTGCATGGATCTATTGATTTTGGAATATTATTTTTCGGAAAGATTTATTCTGTCACCTTGCATAAACTGTAACAGGGAAAACATAAGAAAAGCATAAATTAACTATCACAAAAATACTGAATTAAACAAATATATGGCTCTATACAATACTCAGCTTAATGATTACATTTTCACGTAAGATCAACCTATTAAGGCTAAGGAGATCTTGCCATGAAAATGCCAACTATTTCTCTCTTGGAGTGGCAAAAACAATTT
>JAHJJF010000013.1 GCA_018823135.1 Pseudomonadota bacterium | reverse complement strand
CTGGCGCTCACCTATAAGTTCCCGCGCCAGAGCCACCGGCTTGTATCACAGCTCCGCCAGCTTGAAGCAAAAGCAAATTCCGGCGAAATCATTAAAAAAATCCGCGATGAACTGGAAAAAGCCTGGATCAGCAGCGAAGTCTTTATTCGGACAAAAGGACTTTGGGCATATTTTGACCATACGAACAGGGTGTTATCTAAAGAAATTGAAACACCCCTTGAAATTCTCATTGCAACAAATGACATCCAGACCTGTTATCGAATCCTTGGCATAATGAATCAATCCTACCCACCCATTCCCAGGACAATTCGCGACTTCATCGCCAATCCGAAATCAACCGGATATCAGAGCCTGCACGTCAGAATCAACATTAAGGGCACGAAATATCTTTGCAAAATCAGGACCAAAAATATGCTCCGCACCGGTCGCTCCGGGATTATCGCGGAATGGGCTTCCCATGGTAAAGTGCCCAGCGGTTTTGAAAAAGAAATCCAGGAAATGTTCGATATCCTCGGCACCGATGACGCGCTTTCCTACCGCGAACTCATTGCAGCAAGCGGCAAAAAGGAAATCTACACCTATACGCCCAAAGGAGACCCGATCTGTCTGCCGATCAACAGTAATGTGCTTGATTTTGCCTTTAAGATCCACACGGAGGTGGGCCGTCGCTGCATTCACGCCAAGATCGGCCGAAACAAGGTACAACCTGAGAGCATTCTCAGGGACGGCGACCGGGTGAATATCGTCTGTCAGGAGCAGCCCGTCCGTTTTGATCCGGGCCTTCAGGAACTTTGCCAAACCCCCCGGGCCCGCACCGAATTGTCCAAAATGTTCCGGTTAAGACGTGAAAATCTTGCCATGAGAATCGGCCAGTCTATCTTCCGGCAGGAACTGAAGCGATACGGCATCCCTCACATAATGGAAAACGAAGACATCAGCCTGGTTCTCAACCACTATGGCCTGGAGAGCATTGATGGATTGTTTCTGGAAATAGGCTCCGGCAGGTTGCAGCTTAAAGAACTGATAGACAGGATTAAAACCCTCCTCTTAAAGGAAAGGAAAACCCTTGAGCCTCCGACAGGGATTCTAAACCGTTTTGACCTGGACAGTCTTGATCCTGCCTGCATAAAGCTGTCCCGCTGCTGCAACCCGGTACCCACGGAAAAGGGACTGATCGGTCTTTTAAGTGAGCGGGGACTTTCCGTCCATCATAATGACTGCAAGAAAATCAGCTCATTGAAACTTCAAAGAGAAGATGTGGTTGAACTGCGCTGGAAACTCAAGGAAACCAGGGTAAGGAAACCCCAGTCCCTGCTCATTCTCAAATCAATTATGCGAAACAGGGTATTGATGCTGCTGAGTGTTGCACCGGCTGAAATGAAAATCATTGATATAATTTCCCTTTCAAAACATTCGGCAAGCAAGTCCCCGTGGGAGATCAACTTTACAGTGGACACCCTTTCCGGCCTTAAAAGCATTCTTGCCCATTTCAACAAAACAGACATTTTGTATGAATTCGCCTTTGAACAATAGGCGGTGAGGGGTGAGGGGTGAGGGGTGAGGGGTGAGGGGTGAGGGGAAAATACCCGACACCATACCACTCGTCACTATTTACTTGTCACTTTCTATAGTCGTCGTCCCCCTTCAGCCAATTCTTCAAGCTCATCCCTGGCCTGTATCCGGATATTTGCTCCATTAATTTCGATTAACCCCTGTTTACTCATTTTGGTGAGTATCCGCGACAGGGTCTCCGGAATCGTGCCCAGCAAGCTTGCGAGCTGAGACTTTGGAATCTGAAGCTGCAGGTCTTCAGATCCTTGCTGCTGGCGGCTCAACAGCAGCAGGTGGGTCGCGAGACGCCCCGGCACTTCTTTAAGGGATAAATCTTCGATCAGGTGCGCAAAACGTTTCAGGCGCAGGGAAAGGGAGGCAAGCATATTCATCGCCAATGAAGGATTTTTCATGATAAGCCCGACAAAGGCGTTCCTCGGGAAAAAAAATATTCTGCTCTTTTCAAGGGCCAAAGCATGAGCAGGGTAGGGGGTGCCCGTAAAAACAGCAACCTCGGCAAAAGGCTCGCCTTCCCCAAAGATATGAAGAATCTGCTCTTTACCCTCATAGGACAATTTGTAAATCTTCACCATCCCCGAAACGACAACATAAAACCCCACACCATCATCGCCTTCGGAAAAAATCGTCTGGCCCTTTTTAAATTCCTGGTCTGTGACAATCATTGCGAGCTCGTCGCATTGATCCTGTGACAACCCTTCAAACAATGGCGTTGAGGCAATAAGCCTGGTAATTTCCATGATATTATTCACCTTGTTAACATAAAAAGTTGTGTTTAACTTTGGAGTGTAGAGCCAAAAAAATTATTCTCTGTTGTCCGCGCCAGTTTCAACGGTGATGGCCCAGGCATATTCCCCGGTTTGCGACGCGTAAACCAGAAAATCTTTCCCTCGGCCCTCTTGAAGCCTCTCACCTGTTTCAAACTCCAAAAGCAAACCTTTTCTACCGGTTAATTTGCCGTTGATCAACATAAGCTCCATGAAACCCGGAAGGGGCGGGGCCCCAAAGAGTTTTCTTAAGGCCTCTTTTGCGCACCAGAGGATGGTCACCCCAAACTCCGGTTGTTGATTCTGCCCGGTCAGACCGGCAAGCACCTT
The DNA here is from genome assembly GCA_018823135.1 of Pseudomonadota bacterium. Lineage (NCBI taxonomy): Bacteria > Pseudomonadati > Pseudomonadota > Pseudomonadota bacterium. The sequence continues at coordinate 13,442 of JAHJJF010000013.1, read as the reverse complement.
CTCTTCTTTCGGCCAGCAAAACCTTTCCTTGAGCGAAATTATCCTTTCTGTAACCCGTTCTATATCCACTCCGCATGCTTCATTGCATACCATAGCTACTGCGGTTCCGGCGCTATGGGTAATTGAAACCTGCGGGGCCTGCGCGGAAAGGAACTTGATATATGGTTTGCCGTTTTTATCTGACAAAACCGACCAGTTGTTATAGGCCGTCTCTTTTGCGTGCAATGCTGTTTTACAAAAATCCCTGGTTGCGACCTTTGCAGCGATTCTACCGCCGAGCCATTCCATGCGTCGCTTTTCAAAGCGAAACCCATCAAAGCGCTCCTTCTCTTCGGGTGACAGATATTTTTGCGAAATATCGCCCTGTTGACCGGCATCAATGTCCTGCTTGAGCATCTCAAGACTCACTGCCGCCAAAAAAAATCCCTGGGAAAAATGGAGCAGCCCGGTGATTTCTTTCTGTCGGCTTTTTGAAATAAAATTGTCTATAAACATGATGTCCGGAAATCCGATATCGGTTACATTCAAACCAAACAATCGCCTATCCGCGCCGACCGGAATATTCCTTACCAGAAATGTATCGGTCCGCCACTACGAACAAGCTCATAATAATCCATGAATACCTTTGATCTTATAGTCTTTTCAATATTTATTCTATTTATCGCCTGGGGGGCCTGGAAAGGATTCATCAGCCAGACCGCGTCCATTCTTGCCCTTGTTCTGGGCTATGCCGCCGTTGGCTATTTTTATGGATCCTCAACGCATATTGAAATCCCTTTTCTCAAACCACAAATCGGTTTTATTGTAAGTTACTGTCTGATTTTTCTGGTGGTCTATTTTGCCGTCATTTTTCTTGGAAAACTATTAAAAAAGGTTGTTTCCTTTGCCTTGCTCGGCTGGGCCGACAGGGGCCTGGGAAGTTTATTCGGTTTTATTAAAGCATTTATTGTTGTGAACCTTCTTTTTATGCTCCTGGTGGGAACCCTTACAAAATCCTCGCCCTTTCTGAAAAACTCCTTTTCCTTTCCTTATCTCTCACAATCAACAAAAATTTTCCTCTCCCTGATAAAAGACAAGGATATCCGCAGCCGGCTCAAGCCCTGAACTGGCTAACTCGTTTGAAAATAAATAATATCCTCCGGTCTATCAATATCCACAAGGATATCTACTTCATATACCTGTAACCATAGGTTTTTAGCGATGGATTTTGTCTGTTCACGCACTATCCCCGATCCCCAGGATATACCTTCAAACAATTTATTTATCGGGCGGTTCAGACCAATGAGATAATATCCGCCATCAAGTGCCGGTCCTAAAACAAGATCGTGGCTCTCAAGCTTATCAAAGGCATTAGAAACGATTTCATCAGTTAAAGACGGGCAGTCAGTTCCTATAATCACCACCTGCTCGGCGCCGGAATCAAATGCTTCGTGAAACGCATGGTTCATCCGCTCTCCAATGTCTCCTCCTCGTTGAGGGAAATACGATACTTCCGGCCCAAGCCATTGCCGCATTGAATTATCATCGCCGCCTTCATAATAAACATCTACCTCAACACCTTGCCTGACAACAACCTGCTTGATTTCCTGGAATATTGATTCAGTCATTCGTTTTTGAAAATCTGCAGCGCCATCCGGACCAAGAGCAGGAATCAGCCTGGTCTTGGTGTTTCCCGGTTCCGGATATCGGGTAAAAATAATGAGTTTTTGTCTAATGATTTCTTTCATTATGTTTTAACTGCGCTTTTCATCCCTTAAAGCTCCATTAACGAAATTCAGCAGTTCATAATTCCTTGTTCGTTATTCAATATTCAACTATTGTTAAATCCGTCACAATACAGCTCTGGATGATTGGCGCAAAACTTCGCTGGCAATTTATACTCGATAATTAAACCCTCAAAAAACATACCATCACCTCAATTGACCGGTAAACCAAAAAAGAAAAAAAGCGCTCCGGATTCTTTTAAAGACCGAGCCTATCGAAAAATAATTGCTGCGGACAACCTTGTTGCTACCGAAATCAAGGTCCGAGAAACGGATCTCCACATCCTCGCGGCCAGGGATCTCACCCGGGAAGCGACTCATCTCGTTGTGCAGTACCGAAACCAGTTGGAGCAGTATATTGCAACCCATGCGAAATTCCTCACCTCCCTGCTGCCGGTCCCCTTTGACAACCTGGCCCCACCCATAGCCAAAGATATGATGCGGGCCGGCGCGGCAGCGCAGGTCGGACCAATGGCTGCAGTTGCCGGAGCCATCGCCGAATTTGTCGGCAAGGGCCTGTTAACCCATGAGATTAATGAGATTATGGTTGAAAACGGCGGGGATATCTTTCTTCAGAAAAAAAACAACTGCACCGTGAGCATATTTGCCGGCGATTCGCCCTTATCATACAAGGTGGGGCTTGCTATCCCGAGCCGACAAATGCCACTGGGCATCTGTACATCCTCCGGGACGGTGGGCCATTCCTTGAGTCTGGGATCAGCGGATTCGGTTACGGTTCTCGCCCCATCCACTTCTCTTGCCGATGCCGTGGCAACAAGGCTTGGCAATGAAATTATCAAAGCGGATGATATTAACCGGGCACTTGGGGTGGCGAAGTCAATTACCGGAATTATCGGCGCGGTGATCATACGAGGCGATCAGCTCGGCGCCTGGGGTGATATTGAACTTGTAGGCCTTGACGATTAGAAACTTTGAATTATCAGGGGTCTTTTATAATTCCCTTTACGACAAAATGCCGGTCACTGGCCTGTTCAATCACGAGGTTCGAAAGACCTGCCCTGGCAAGTTGCCCCCCGACTTCTTCAAGTGTATAGGCCGCCAGCAGAGAGTTATAAAAATCTTCCTTGAGAATGGGGGGTTCTTCCCCTGTGTATTTTTCAACAAATTCCCGGGCCGCGGCCTCACTCTCAGGCCTCAGAAGATCCATGACAAAAACGCAGCTCCCGGTTTTACCGTATTGCTTGATACAGGTCCAGAGAACATGCGGATCATGGAGATGATGCAACAGGCTGTTTGAAATCACCGCATTATATTTTTCAAGGGGGGTATTTACCTCGGGCAACATCCCATTGATAAGGGTAATTCTTTCAGGCAGGGACAGCTCTTCTATTCTTTTCTGAGCCAGGACAAGCATGTTGGGCGCCCCGTCTACAGCATGAACCGTGCATAACGGAAAGGCTTGAGAAATTCTGATGCTTATATCCGCAGGACCGCAGCCAAGATCAACAACCGTGCCCAGAGCAAAGCCAGGAAAAGCCTCTTTAAACAACTCAACGAACATATTGTGCGGCTCGGAAAAATCTGCGGCTGCATAAGCCTCAGCCTGCTCTGTGCCATTCATTAATTCCGGCTCAGGAGTTCTTTTCATGGAATATCCTTAAGCGCATTCAAACCTGTTTATCTTCAGACCAGTCGTTGTGTTCAAACTGCGCATGATCCGGTTTCGGCGGCTTGGCCTCTTGGGTCCTTGCCTTGAGCCACTTCATAATCATTGCAAGCTCTCCTGCCACCTGGGAAAGGGCCTTCCCCCGATGACTCACCCGGTTTTTTTCCTCTGCGGAACACTGGGCAAAGGTTTTGCCGTATTCAGGACAATAAAAAACCGGATCATAGCCAAAACCGTCGCTGCCCTGAGGTTCGGTGGCAATCTCGCCTTCACACCTGCCCTCATAGGTCAGAGCCGGACCACTGGGAACGGCAATGGAAATGACGCATTCAAAGGCGGCTTTTCTGTCGGTTTTGCCTTCCATTTCCCGTAACAGCTTGGCGATATTTTCCTGATCCGTTGCCTTTTCTCCGGCGTATCGAGCTGATATCACACCAGGCGCGCCATTCAAGGCCTCGACAACCAGACCTGAATCATCGGATACTGCCGGCAGCCCGAGAATTTTCGCGGTAAAGAGCGCCTTTTTGTAGGCATTATCATCAAAGGTCGCGCCGTCTTCAACCACTTCCGGAATCGGCCCGAAATCATTCAGGCTTCTGATTTCAATGTCAGAATCCTTTAATAACTCTTGAAATTCCCTGATCTTTCCCTTGTTGCGCGTTGCCAACACTATGATATTATTCATATTTCACTTAATCCCCAGTCACTAAACCGTGTCTATGTTTATCTCTTTTTTCAAGTATTAATTCTGTAATATAGTAAACTTTCTATTCAAATCAATGAAAAGCCCTAAACAAAAGGCCCTTGAGCTTGACACCGGCTTGTGAAATACCGTAAAAGTTTCTAATATGCAATAAACAAAAGAAAATTTGCTGAACAGCAATTCCACGCCCCCCATCCTCGCGAGCGGGAAACTTTCATAGCAACCTTTTACTACAGGAACCACAGATCAATGGCCGGCAATACATTTGGAAAGGTTTTTCAAATTACCACCTGGGGCGAATCACACGGCACCGCAGTTGGGGTGACCATTGACGGTTGCCCCCCGAATATTCCCCTGTCTGAAAACGATATTCAGCAGGATATGGACCGGAGAAAGCCGGGTGGCGGTGGTCCGGCAAGCCCCAGAAAAGAACCGGACCGTGCGGAGATCCTCTCCGGAATCTTTGAAGGAAAAACCACCGGCACGCCGATCAGCATAGTAATTTTCAATAAAGACGCGCACAGTAAATCCTATGACCACCTGGAAAAAATCTTCCGCCCGGGTCACGGCGATATCACCTATCTTAAAAAATACGGTATCCGGGACCACCGGGGCGGTGGCAGGGCTTCAGCCAGGGAAACCGCGGCACGGGTTGCCGCCGGCGCCGTTGCCAGAAAACTGCTTTTGGCCCAGGGCATCACGGTCACCGCTTACACTATTGCCCTTGGTGGGGTTGTCGCCAAAAAACGCGACCTTGATGCAATAAATAACAACCGACTCTTTTGTCCGGACAGTGCAGCTGCCACCCGCATGGAGGCCCGGGTTGATGAAGTCCGAAAGCAGGGGGATTCCCTGGGCGGCATTGTCGAAATTCTCGTGCAAGGCTGCCCGGCCGGCCTTGGCGAACCAGTATTTGACAAACTTGATGCCGAACTTGCCGGAGCACTCATGTCAATCGGCGCCGTCAAAGGCGTTGAAATCGGTGCAGGTTTTGAGGCGGCAGGCCTTACCGGCTCAGAAAACAACGATCCGATTACCGCTGCCGGTTTTGCTTCAAACAGGTCCGGCGGCATCCTTGCGGGAATATCAAACGGCGATGCTATCGTTACACGGGTGGCGGTCAAGCCGATCCCGTCAATTTCAAAAGAACAGGACACCATTGACCTGGACGGCAATCCCGTAAAGATTACGATCGGCGGCCGCCATGATATTTCCGCAATACCGAGAATTATCCCGGTCTGCGAAGCAATGGTCTGCCTGACGCTTGTGGATCACCTGTTACGGCAGCGGACAATCGCCTGATGGTTTCTCAAGAAACTGCAGGCGATTAGGCGATAAACAAGCTAACTACCTTTAGCTTACAGCCTAAACAACCTGAAGATATTTATATTTGTTTTTTCTTTTTGCGGTTTTTTTGACTTAATAAAAAGAACCGCTTCAATTTATCGGTACGAGGACTATACATGGTTCGCAGACGTTCAAAAAAATCAATCAGCAAGATCTGGATGATAACCCGTGAATACGACGGCATCGCCGGCGCCGGCGGCGTGAAAGATGTATCAATGCAGCTTTCCGAGGCACTTGCCGAAGCCGGCAAGAAAGTCAGCGTTGTCATGCCCCTGTACGGTTCCATGAACCCCGAACAGCTGGGATTCAAACCCCTTGGTCTTGCCTTTGATGTGGACATGCCCTATGTGGGGCTCGAAAGAAGGGAGCGCGTAACAATCTGGTCAAGAAACGGCCGCGTTTCCATATATCTGGTGGACGCCCAGAGGTATCGGGAAAAGCGCAGCATCTATACGTATACAGCGGAAGAAGAGGCTGAAAATCTCTCGAATCGGCAAGGCGACGGCCATTTTGATTATTTTGCAATGAATGTTCTTCTGCAAAAAGCCTCCATCGCCTTGATGATCTGCCTGAATGAGGTTCCGGACATCATCCACTGCCAGGACGGCCACACCGCTATTCTGCCCGCCATGATTCGCGAAACCGAGGGCTATCGTCACTTTTTCAGAAAAACGGGGTTCATCGTCACCATCCACAACGCCGGCATCGGCTACCATCAGGAGGTGGGCGATCTGCCATTTGCCCAGACAATCTGCGGCCTTCCCACCAGAACGATGATAAACAGCCTGCTGCATGATTATTTTGATCCTTTCCTGGCGGCCTCGCCTTATTCGGTGATGAACACGGTCAGCGAGAATTATGCCCGCGAACTCAGGGAAACTGAAGATGATGTGATGACCGGCTGGCTCGGCCATGAGCTGTTAAAGAGAGGTGTCAGGCTTGTTGGGGTGACCAACGGCATCAACCCTGAAGATTTTAATCCCGGCAAGCCAAAACAACTGGGAATTGCCGCAGGGTTCGACCCGTTATCCGGAGACCTGGCCGGCAAGAAAAAATGCCGGAAAGAACTGATGAAACTGATAAACGACCGAAAGCTCGACAGAATACTGCAAACCGGCAGCATCGAAGACCGGCCCGGCCAGCCGCTGTTTACCCTGGTGGGCAGATTGACATTCCAAAAAGGGGTGGACAAACTGATCGGCGCCCTTGATGCTCTGCTTGCCATGGATACAAATTTTCAGGTGCTGCTGCTTGGAACCGGAGACAAAGAGATTGAAAACAGCCTTATTGAGCTGACAAAAAAGAAAAAAAGCAGCGGTCGCATCTGTGTATTGTTTGGATATGATCCTGTTCTTGCAAATAAGATTTATGCCGCAGGCGACTTCTTTCTCATCCCTTCACAATACGAGCCATGCGGCTTGACTGACTATATAGCGCAGCTTTACGGGAATATTCCCATTGTTCATCATGTGGGCGGACTGGTCAAGGTCGTGGACAACGAGACGGGCTTTGCCTATCAGGACCACAACTCGGCGGCCCTGATGGCCGCCATGCAGAAAGCCCTGCAGATATATCGGCGTTCGCCCGATACTATCAAAAAAATCCAGCAGAAAGCGGTCCGGCACATTCATGACAATTACACCTGGAAAAAAGTGGTGGAACATTATATCTCGCTCTATCAGGAAGCCTTGACATTAATCAGCACCAGTGAACAAATATAAGATGGGGGTCTGCCCCTTGGATGGATAACGAAACGGCTATAACAATAAAAAAGTCCTTTCATGTGAAGATTTCCCGCAGCCCGGAGCCCTGGCTTTCCTGCTGCGAGTGCTTCAATAAAATTGACTCAAAGGAGGTCAGGAATGGCAATAAAAGTTGGGATTAACGGATTTGGGCGAATAGGAAGAAATATTTTCCGGGCCATTGAGACAGACGCGGCCTTTGCCGATATAGAGATCGTCGCCATCAATGATCTGACGGACAACAAGACCTCGGCCCATCTGTTGAAATACGATTCGGTAATGGGGGTTTACAAGCGAGCGGTGACTTCCGACGACAAGGGTATCAAGGTTGACGACCGCCATGTGGAAATATTCAACCACCGCAACCCCGCAGACATTCCCTGGGGAGATCTCGGGGTGGATTATGTTCTCGAGTCCACCGGGCTTTTTACCAGCGATGAAAAAGCCCAGGCCCACCTGGAGGCCGGCGCAAAAAAGGTGATTATTTCCGCTCCTGCCAAAGGCAACGTCAAAACCATCGTCATGGGGGTCAACGAGCACGAGTATGATCCCACCGAGCACCATATTATTTCCAATGCCTCCTGCACCACCAATTGCCTGGCGCCGGTTGCCAAGGTCATCCTTGACCGTTTCGGCATAAAAAGAGGCCTGATGACCACGATTCATGCCTATACCAACGACCAGCGCATCCTGGATTTTCCCCACAGCGACCTGAGAAGGGCACGCGCCGCGGCATTGTCGATGATTCCGACAAAAACCGGCGCCGCGGCCGCGGTATCCCTGGTTCTCCCGGAACTCAAGGGGAAATTCGACGGCATGGCCGTCCGGGTGCCGACCCCCAACGTCTCGGTGGTTGACGCGGTGATCGAGGTGGAAAACGAAACCACCGCCATCGAGGTGAATCAGGCGCTCAAAGATGCGGCAAACCGATTCCTCGGCTATACCGACGAACCGCTGGTCTCCATCGACTACCAGGGCAACCCGCACTCCTCGGTGGTTGACGGCCTCTCAACAAAAGTCATCGGCGGCACCATGGTGAAAGTTTTGAGCTGGTATGACAACGAATGGGGCTATTCAAACAGAATGCTTGATCTCGTCCTGCTCATGGAAGCACAGAAACCTCTGTAAGATGAAACAATGATATAACCTGCAGGGCCGGGAAAGGTTATCCCGGCCCTGCTTTTTTATGTGCATCTGAACTCTTTTCAGGTTGAACCCAAGAACGCCTTGTTTGTTGTTTCATGAATTCCTGCCGTAAAACACCCGCCACAGTTCCACTCGCCGTGATAACAGATATTCTGTCGTTGCGGGCAAGGCGAATTTCACCTATACTCTTTGAAGTGTATTCTCCCCCGTAACCTCTCAGGAAAACCCCATAAATGAACAACAATACCGATCAGGCCATCGAGTCCGACGCCCTTAAAGCAAACCTTCTGGAAACCGCTGTGGATGAGGTTTCCATTGATCCCGCCTATGAAGTTTTGATCGAGGTTGTTTCCGGATATAAGGGCATACTCAACAATTTAAATGCTCTTCTTTATGAGATAAGCCATCCGTTTCGCAACTGGAACCTTATCCTCCCCAAACTCAGAACCTTTGTCCTGAAAAACTGCGACCTTTACCGGAGGCATGAAAACGGCCCCCAGGCACTGGAACTGTTTACCCAGATTTTCTCCCAGGCCATCAAATCCAGCCAGAAGAATGTCCCTCTTCTTTCCCTGGCTCTGGAATCCTACCTTGCCTATCTGGACAAACAGATCTCAACCCTTGATGACCAGAGCTTCAAAACCTATGAACAATCTCTCGCCAGGGCCTTCACCTTTCTCTACGAGCTCGACGACCCGATCCTGCTGCATATTGTTCAGGGGCATCACCCGGTAAAAAAGATATCCAGAGAAATATTTACCCTGGCAAAAAAGCAGGAAGTTCCGGAGACCGGCACAACCTATGATTTTACCCCGGTTGCAAGGCTGCTTAAAAAAATACTTACACTCAATTACAATTACTGGCTCTCGGAAGAAGATCCCTTCCCGTGGTTCACCGCTACCTGCGGCGACATGTGCGAAGGCTGGAAAGCCGGGCAGCTTTTTAATGCCATTTCCCATGGAACCTTTCAGGAACACTTGAAAACCCTGAAATCGATACACCCGGACCACTCGCCGGAAAACACCGAAAAGCTCCTGGCGCTGCCATCCCATATGGATATTGTAAAACTGTATAAGGAGGTGACCGAAAACCTGGGAGATGAAAACCAGCGGGATTCCGCTGAAGAAAAGGAAGACCGCGACAGGTTCTCCGAAAACCGCAAACTTCTTTTCCTGTTCCGGATCATGGATACGGCAGGCCTTGGGCTGATTCATGAAGAAACCCTTCGAGAGATAAACCGAAGCCTGGTGCTGCTCATCAAACAGCAAACCTTTGAAGAAATTGAGAGCTTTCTGCTGACCACCTTCAAGCTTCTCAAGGCAAATGTCCGTAAATACCCGCATACCTCCATGCAATGTATTCAGGTCCTGGGAACCGAGGTCTTTAACCGCGGCAACAGCCGGCTGGTTGAAACATTCTTATGGGAAACGGTGCGCTTCGGATTTCAGTACGCCAATGTCGTGGGCGTGGATGAGGACTGGCAACCGATCACCAACCCCGCCCATCTTGCGAATATCCGTGTCTGGCTGAACCTGATCATGCAGGAGCCCAAATGGTGCGCAACGCTTTTTTCGGCGCTGATTATCAACCTCAAACTCACCGGCACCTGCATTAAAGATACCGACCTCTTCCAGCGCGATATCTCAAGACTTCTCAACCATCCGGTGGAACCGGTGTATAACCTGGTCAAGCAGTTTACCAAACTTATCCCGGTGTTTTTCAACGAAATCGGCGCCGAAGGGTTGTTGCGGGATGTTTCAACCGAGGCAGACGAAACCCATAAGCGCAAAGACCTGTTGATCCATTTTCTTCGCAAGCAAAGTCACGTTGAAAGCAGCAATCTGATTGTCGGTTTTATCGAAGCGATCTTTGACTTCTGGCGCACCAGGGAAAAAGCCCCTCTCAGTCCTTTTCTTCCTGAAGAGATCCTGAGGCAGATCAAAACCGAGGGGCCGTTTATTGATGAGCTTCACAAGCTGATCAAGGAATTTTACCGCCTGCCGGAGGTCAAAAGCACCAAGGACCTGCTGAACCTCGACGACCTTAGGATGAAAGCCTTTCTCGACAATCTCGTGGATATTGATCCTACAGAAAAGAAACGCTTCCAATTGCTGGTCAGCATGTACAAACTTTTAGACCTGAAATACAACCTCGGCACCCAGGAACTCAAGCACCAGCTGGAAATGGCAGTGAATGGGGGGTTTCCGGAAATGGAAACCCTGATTGCCGACCTTGAAATCTGTGACACCTTCCAATGCCTGGCTTCCCTGCTGGATCACCTGGAGGGCCTCCAGGCAATTATTCTGAGCCCTGAGACCTTTGAAGCAAAGGAAGATATTTACCACAAGCGTCATATTGCCACCGACATTCCCTCGGTGTACGGCAGATATCGGGAACGAAAGTTCGATGCCCTGGGCCTGACCTTCCGCCTTGAAAACATGGCAAACATCTATCTTGAGAAACTGCCCGAAACCGTCAACCTGTCATTTATCACCCGGGCGACTTTCATCCGGATTCTCAAATGCCTCAGGATCTATATACGAGCCTTGAGAATTGACGGAATCACCAGCCGGCGCCTTGAAACCTACATATCGCTTCTGGCAACCTCCTCAGACATAAAACGATTTTCCTTCACACAATACCTGGATATTTTCCGCGGGCTTTCTGAGGGTGTAAAAGATGTAATTTATGCCTATTACACCAATATTCACCAGAACAACCTGAGCATAATCCTGCCGCAGATCCATCCGGAAAACATGCTGCAGAAATACAACTCCCTGGTGGTGAACAATCACGACAAAACCGACGACAGCTCAAGCGAGACCCGGCGCATGCACCAGTTGTCGGAAACTTTTCTGCGGGATTTGATCTCCGGCACCTTCGGGTTGCAGCTGCTGGATAATTTCATTACCAGGATCTATCAGACCCTTGAACGCCAGAAAGAATCCCTTGACGAACAAAGCCTTGACCTGCTGATGACCTACAATCCGGAAAACGCCATAAGCTTTCTCCACAAAAGCAATCCACGGACCAACAACCTGATTCACCTGGGAAACAAAGGATACAACCTCACGCAGCTTGCAAGCGAAGGAAAACCCGTTCCTCCCGGTTTTATCATTACCACGGAAATATTCCGATGCTGGCCGGTTGTCAGCAGTTTTTCCCTGGCCCGCGATGAATTCATGTTCCAGGTACGAAAATCCCTTACCGTCCTTGAAAACCTGACCGGTCGCAGATTCGGCGACACGGAAAACCCCTTGCTGCTTTCAGTACGCAGCGGCGCGGCGATCTCCATGCCCGGCATGATGGCCACCATCCACAACGTCGGCCTCAACCAGGAAATTGTTGAAGAATTCGCCAAAACCACCGGAAAAGAATATCTCGCCTGGGATAATTATCGCCGCTTCCTCCAGTCCTGGGCCATGACCAGGGGCGTGGAAAGGGAAGTTTTCCAGTCCCTGATGGATGAGGCCAAACAGACCCACGGCGTCTCGGTGAAACGCCTGTTTCTCCCGGAACAGATGAAGGCCCTGGCCCTTGAGTATCAGAAAACGGTGCGCAATATCGGCACCGGCATCCCGGATGATCCCTGGCTGCAGCTCACCGGAGCGGTTGAAATGGTGCTTGATTCCTGGAACACTCCCAAAACAAAGGATTACCGGTCATTGATGGATGTTTCCGAATCATGGGGCACAGCGGTGATTGTTCAGACCATGGTTTTTGGAAACAAGAACCCGGAATCCGGCAGCGGTGTGTTGTTCACCGCCCACCCCTATCGTAAGGTCAGGCGCGTTGCGCTCTGGGGAGATTATGCGCCCGGCGATCAGGGAGAAGATATTGTCAGCGGCCTGGTCACAACCTATCCGGTCTCCCTTGAACAGGCGGCCATTGACGGCCGATCACCGGATAATACCCTTGAGGTGCTGTTTCCGGAAATATATAACGCCCTGCTCACCTTCTCCAGGGAACTGGTCTATGAAAAGGGCTGGAACCCCCAGGAAATCGAGTTTACCTTTGAAAGCCCTGAAGCAAAAGACCTCTATATTCTTCAAACCCGGGACATGATCACCATTAAAAAGAAGGAAAGCTTTTCGGTTTTTGCTGAATTCAATGATATTGAAAAAAACTTTCTGGGAAAAGGAATCGGCGTGAGCGGCAGCGCTCTTTCCGGGCGGGCGGTTTTTTCCGCGGAAAACATCGAAACCCTCAGAAAAGAGGATCCGGACACCCCGTTGATCCTGATTCGCCAGGACACCGTGCCCGAAGACATCAGGGACATATCAATGGCCGACGGGCTGCTTACCGCCCGCGGCGGCCAGACCTCCCACGCCGCAGTTGTCACCCTGCGCCTTGAAAAAACCTGCGTTGTCGGCTGCCACGCCCTGAAGGTCTATGAAACCGAAGAGTATTGCGAGATCAATGATCTTACCATTCGCTTCGGTGATCCGTTGAGTATTGATGGCAGAAACGGTCTGCTGCTCAAAGGCAGACATCCGATCAAAAAAGAGATGCAGATCCTCCCCTTATAATTTTCTATCTTTCTACCGATAATACATTGAAACATTAAACAATTAACCCAAAACTGCCTGACTGGATGACCGTGTTTTTTCTTGGAGTATAGGAAAATCAATGCTATTATTACAATGTGGTTCAGTTCCTGAAAATTTTTTTCTTTTTCTAAAAATACCAACGACATGAAACTCCCTATATCTAAGAATACAGTATTAACATCGGCTCAAGGCGTAATCAGCTTTGTTGCTGGTGTTTTATTGCTGCTTACTCCGGAATCAGTCCTTGCCGGAAATTACCTCAATTCCGCGCACGGCAGCAACTCCACAGGGGTGAGCCGGGCAACCATGGCAACAGCAAATTATGCAAAGGGCAACTGCGCCCATTGCCATGAACAGCATCGAAGCGTCGGTGGTACCTCGTCCACTCCGGAACTGTTTCTCGGCTTTGACAATGAAGAAGATCTCTGCCAGGGCTGCCATGCCTCCACCGGCACCGTGGGCACTGCAACCGATGCTATTAAAACCGATGCAACCAAAACTTACGGTCACCACCTTACTACCGCATCAGGGGTTCACCAGGCCCACGAAACCCTCTCCTCCCTT
>JAHJJF010000012.1 GCA_018823135.1 Pseudomonadota bacterium | reverse complement strand
TTACTGCTATATCCAAACGCCTTGGCAATCTCCAGGATTATTCCCTTTTCATTATAAACTGAAAGGGGGAGGTCAAAAGGCATCCTCAATAGTCAAGGCAATCACATCTGTCATTCCTTCGGTTCCGGAACCCCCGGAACAACCTCAATCTGATCCTCTGAAAGAGCAGGATCACCTGGCAATTTCAATGGCACTCATTTTCTCAGTTTCTTCTTGATATATCGAATGCCGCAATGTGACAGAAGGCGATTGAACTCTTGTCAGCCTCTGGCATATTTGAGATTTTCTCCATTCAACGTATCCATTATTGGACGGTTGAAAATATTTCAATGATCCCGGAAATTTTATGGTAATTTTTTAGAAATTTGGGAATTATCAATTTATTGAAGTACATATCGAGTTAACATAAGAATTTCTAAACAGGTGCTCAGATGAATTCTTTGGACAACCCCGCAAAATACCCTTACGGCAGACTTGCCCCGATTCCATCAACAAGACCTCAACCATCTATCATTATTCGACAAAACAGTGAATCACAATTTTTGGGCGGCAGCGGAAATATCCCTTTTGTCGTAAAACTCATTGGGCAATTTCTGCTGATCATGACACTCTTCTTGTGCATTCTTGGGCCCAATGGTTCTCATGCCGCCATGGACAAAACCGGTCTTTCGCATTCTCGTTTTGACATCATGGAAAAAGACTCCGACAGCCGCTTCAAGGGACTTCACGAGAAGTTTCCTGATGAAAAAAAGGAAAAGCCTTCTGGTGACAAATGCACCATAACCGTTTCGCCGACAGCCGTTGTTATTGATCCCTCCGGGGGCGAGAGTGGTGTTGAGGTAACAGTCACAGGTGAATGCCGGTGGACCGCGGTGAGTAATGATCCCAACTGGCTTGCCATTACAAACGGCGCAGCCGGCACGGAGAGCGATACCGTCAAATTCCGGGTGCTGCCGAACAATCAGGTGAACGACAGAACCGGCACCATCAATATTGCCGGGAAAACGGTTTCCGTGAGCCAGGCAGGTGGATGCAAAGCGGATCTGTCCCGGCCTGATCAGATGTTCGGACCTGACAACGGCCAGGGGGAGTTCATGGTGAACGCTCCGGACGGCTGTTCCTGGAACGCCGTGGCCCAGAATGACTGGATATCCATTACATCCGGAATCACCGGCTCCGGAAAACAGGCAGTGATCTTTTCGGTGGCAGCCAATCCCGGCGTCAATCCCCGTACCGGGAGAATCACAGCGGCAGGGCAGACCTTCACCGTGATGCAACAGCCCATCTGCCTGTACGACCTTCTCACGTTGCCGAGGGATTTCACCGCCGAGGGCGGCAGGGGCTCGTTTCAGATCCGCACCGGCGACCATTGCCCCTGGACCGTGTCCAACAACTCTCGCTGGATGCTTGAAGTCCTATCCGAAATATCCGGAATCGGCAACGGCACGGTGGATTATAAGGTCTGGGCATCAAATTATCATGTTTCAAGAACCGGAACGATCCAGGTGGAAACGTCTTCGTATCTTGTCAGGCAGTCGGCTGTCTGCGATTACGGGTTCTCTCCGGATCACATTTCCTGCTCCCCCGGCGGCTGCGAACCATCGATCAGTGTCTCGGTGGACAATCCGTCCCATCACTTTATCCCTTACGAATGCGCCTGGACCGCCACAAGCAATGATCCCTCCTGGATCACGATCAATTACGCAGATCCCGGAGACGGCAACGGCACCCTGAATCTCTCGGTTGCCGCAAACAGCTCTTCTTCGAGCAGAAACGGCAGCATCACCGTTGGCGGAACAAGAGTACCGGTTACTCAAGGTCACTGCGAACTGGATGTTTCAGTTCCCTATCAAAGTAATTCCTATGATGTCATGGGCGGCCAGGGATCATTCTCCATCACCGCCAACTACAATTATTGTCCCTGGCATGTTGAAACCGATGCCGACTGGATCACTTTCATCACACCGGCTGAGGGAACCGGCAACGCCACCCTGTCCTACAGTGTCGGTCTCAACTATCCCGGCGGCTCACGCGCCGCAACCATCAGGGTCGATGGGACCTGGAGAACCGTACAGATCAGCCAGGCCGCCTGCCAGTATGAACTCCCCTATCGCGGAATCACGTTTCAGCCTCAAGGCGGCGTCGGCAGTGTCGAAGTTGACACACAGGACGTATGCCCCTGGACCACGACGAGCGACAGCACCTGGATCACCCTTGATGCCAACGTCTCAGGCACAGGCACCGGTCGGTCCGGATACAGCGTGGCTCCGAATAATACCGGTGCAGAAAGAACCGGACACATACTCATGGCCGGGCAAAATTTTACCGTCACCCAGCGCACCCCATCAACGGAATGCCGTTACAGCCTTTCAGCTGTGGATATACCTATCCCCAACCAGGGCGGGACCAGCCAGTTTACGATCACGACCGGGCCCGAATGTCCCTGGGCCACCTCACTTGATTATTATAATCAGTCCTGGATAAGTTTCGACGGAGAAAGTTCAGGGTATGGAAACGGCACAGTGGCGGTCACCGTCGCCCCGAACACACACCCGGACGAATATCAACCTCACCGCACCCGCACGGGAAACATCAGGATCGTTGGCACATCGGTCAGGATTATCCAGGACAAAAAACCGTGCGCCTATAGTCTGAATCCGTCGGCAAGATCATTCAACCCACCTGGCGGAAGCGGGGAGATTCGCCTCTTTCTTGACACGAGCATTCACAACCAGTATTGCTCATATTACTGTAGCCAACAAGGCCAGGCTGAGAGTAACGACAGCTGGATAAGTATCCTCTCCAATCAGCCGCCCCGCCCCTATACCGTTCAAGCTCATACAGGTCCGTGGCCGCGGACCGGCGCCATCACCATTGCCGGTCAGACCCATGCCGTGACTCAATACGGCGTCTGTCCACTCACCCTTGCTCCGGCCGCTGGATTCCTTCCTGTCGAAGGAGGTGCCGGATATTTTGACGTGATCAACACAAGCAACTGCGAATGGCATGTTCTTACTGACGCGAACTGGCTTCAAATCACTTCCGACAACTCCGGCAGTGGCAACGGCAGGGTAGAATACAGCGCATGGCAGAACATCAGCCATATACCCAGGACCGTGAATATCAGCGTATCGGACAAGTTCTTCCCCGTGACTCAGCCGGGAGTTCCCTGCCCGTTGACATTTTCACCGACCAATCACAGTTTCGGCCATGACGGCGGCACAGGGCAGGTGAATCTCGCCCAATTATCGGCCTCAAACACCACAGACCTTGATTTCTGCAGCAGCTGGGTGGCAGAGAGCAATGTGGGTTGGATCACCATCACCGGAGAAGAATACAGATCCATAGAGTTTTCAGTGACGCCAAACCGGTCGAGAACAACACGCATCGGGACCATCACCATTCGGACTCCGGGAACCAACCCGGATGTAACCATTATTGTCACCCAGCAGGCGAAACCCTGCGAATACAATTTGTCACCGCAGCAGCAGGAATTCCCCCGGAGCGGCGGATCCGGGACCTTCGGCATTGAGATCGTTGACGACGGTATTGACACCGAATCTTGCAGAAACTTCAGCGCCCGGTCAAGGGAAGACTGGATAACCATCACCGAATCCCTCCCCGGAAACAGCACTGAAAGAATCCTGGTCAATTTCGATGTAGCGCCTCTTACCCAGGGGTCGGAACGCACCGGCAGGATCTTCGCCGCAGGTAAGGTCTTCACCGTGGTACAGAAAGACGTTGCCTGCCTCTACACACTGACCCCGGAAAGAGCGGTGGTTTCACACATCGGGGCAACCGGCAGCATCAAGGTCGCAACCCAGGAACTCTGCGGCTGGGAGGCTTCCAGCGCCTTTCCCTGGATTCACATCACCTCATTCGACTGCGCCCAGCTGCATCTGCCCTCATCGGAATCCCTCACCAGTAACGCCATTGATCTGTTCAAGAAAAAGGAAAACATCCCGCAGAAACCAACGCTCCGCAAACCGGTGGATAAGCCGTTAATCGCCCGGATCGACCGCGATTACGGCAACATGCATCCTGTGCGGCGCTGCTTTGGCAGCGGTGAATTGCAATACAGCGTTGATGCCGCCATCAACAGAACCCGGGAAGGCGAAATCACCATTGCCGGCAAGTCTTTCCCGATCTTGCAGACATTCCGGAGATTCGGCGGCAAAGACCTGTGCAATACCCCAGTTCTTTCCCCCGAGTCGGCATCGTTTGACCACAATGCCGGGGTCGCGGAAATCGAAATCGCCATTGAATCCGGCTGCGCATGGCAGGCTTCCAGCGATTCAAGCTGGATTATTATCTACCCAGCCTCTGAAGACGCTTCAATCAGATACCAGGTGACTCAGAACATTGAAACCCGGCCCCGGGCCGGTGCCATCACCATCAACGATACAGTTTTCCCAATAAGTCAGGAAGCGGCACCCTGCACCGTTTCCCTCTCCCCGGAAAGCAAATCCTTCGGCAGCAGCGGCGGCACCGACACCATTGCCGTCACCGCTCCTGAAGGGTGCGAATGGAAGGCCATCAACAATCAGGCCTGGATCGGCATCCTGTCCGGCAGCCCCGGAAGCGGCAACGGCACAGTGAGCTACCGGGTTAACCCCAATCCTGGGCAGAGTGGCCGCGAAGGCACTATCACCTTCGGAGGCCGGGACTTCCGGGTGGTTCAGACGGCGCAATGATACCTGAAACCGGGCAATATAGAATGTCCCATATTGTTATTCAAGGCGGCGACTTTTTTCTGAATCGAAGGAGTGATGGATCATAATATTAATTTCAAGAATTACATGCCCCTGCTATGAACCGGAAGCCCTGGCACGCCCCAGGTGTTTTTGATATTCATCCATATCCATAAAACTCTTTCCCTCGGTCAAAAGACATCGCAGGAAGGGATGACCCGGTTACTGAACATCGCCGAATTCATGCAGCTGTTTCATTACGCTGCCGGTGTAACCGTGCTGAATCCGGCTGATGCCAATGCCGTATGTATTCCACTGATATTATGGGTATGCACCCTGATATATATCAAACCCGATCCGGTATTTGATGCGGAACGAACATCTCTGATCAGCCGGGAGAAAGGAACCTTTTTGTTTTCTAAGACTTCAGTAAGTCTGGTAAGAGGATGCGGTTTGCCGTCATCTTTCACGGCAATCAATGCGGAACCTTTTTCCCCCAGACCGAATAATTGCTTATAGGCGGCAAGTAAATCCTGCACAGAGAGAATCCCGACAACTTTCTGCTCATCATCCACCACAGGCAGGGCACCGATTTTTTCCCGGTCAAATTGCAGCAGGGCGTCATCAAGTGTTGAGCGAAGGGTTAACCGGGCCACCGCCTCAGTCATGATCTCGCTGACTTTCATTTGATTAAAACGGTTGAGGTATCTGGCTCTTTCCGCTTCGTCAATCACCGCAGAAGGGTAAGCGCTGCGCAGATCCCGGTCGGTAAGGATTCCGGTCAATTTCCCCGAGGCATCAATAACCGGTAAATGCCTGAACTTCCCCTTGCTCAGCAGATCTTTCACCTGCGGCAGCAACATCTCCGGATTCACCGTGGTAACCTTTTCAGTCATGAAATTTGTCACAAACATGTTCGGGCCTCATTCTGTATGTTCGATAATCCCTCTGCAGTATTCCTTAACCGACGCTGAAAGGCTCGGCAGCTGGTAGCCGCCTTCGAGAATCGATACTACTCTGCCGCTGCAAAGATCCCTGCCAAGGGCTGCGATGGTGCGCCCCAGATGATTATAAAGTTGTGTGGAAAATGACAGGCCGGACATATCATCAAGTTGATGGCCGTCAAAGCCTGCCGCAATAAGCAAGGCCTCCGGACGGAATTTTTCCAGCGCCGGGACTATCTGTTCAGCAAGGGCTTTTTTCACTTCTGCGTCCCCAGCACCAGGGAGCAGAGGGATATTCAAGGTTGTTCCCTTGCCGGGGCCGGTGCCTGTTTCCTCGGCATAACCGGTTCCAGGAAAGCTGAAGGTGGGGTGCTCATGGGTACTGACGTATAAAATGTCCGGATCTTCTTCAAAGGCGTTTTGGATGCCGTTGCCGTGATGGGCGTCAAAATCAATTATTGCAATTCGGCGCCGGAAATATTTCTCCTGCCAGTAGCGCGCGGCAATTGCCGTGTTATTTAAGAAACAGAAGCCCAGGGCCACAGCCTCTTCAGCATGATGACCGGGAGGCCGCACACTGCAGAATATTCGGCTGCCAGGCTCTTTTTCAAGCAGATCAATGCCGGTAAGGCCAGCGCCTGCGGCAAGAATGGCTATTTCGTATGTCTCGTAACAGAGCTGGTTGTCCGGGTGACCGAGGTAGCTCCCTCCTGAAAGGGCGGTTTCCTCAAAGCGCAGGAGATAATTTTCGGTGTGAACCGTCTGCAGCCATTTCTTCGGCGCCGGAATTGCTACCACGGTTGATGCCGTGCAGATGGCGTCGAAATCGGCCAGGGCGGTGGCAATCACCTTGAGCCGCTCCGGGGTATCCGGGTGTTCTTCGCCGCCGGTATCATGAAGAAGATATCGGGGATGGGTGATGTGGAAAAATTTTGTTCCACCGGTCATTGGATATTCCTTTGCAATCCATAGCCGCGACTGCAGCCAATAAGGGAGTTATGACGCCATGTTTAGAAGCAATCAATACTCTGTTTAAAACAGTTTACCGGAAGATTAATAATCTTGTCGAAATATGCCGTTCATGCGTGAATAATAATCAAATAGATTTTATTTTTTCTTACTTCCAATCCGGGGGACAGACCGGAGTCGAAGTGTATGCCCTCTGGGTGCTTACCTGATTTTCAGCAAAAACAGGTGAAAAAAATCAGTCTCCTTCAAGCTGGAGAGAAAAATTAAATCTGTCTCCCGGATATAAGGAATTGGTAATAAGATTTCTGAATATACTCATCTTACTTCTTTGCCAAATTATCATAAAAAGAAGCTGGCTGGGAGTTCTAATTGTTCTATCGTAATTTGAACACTTAGTATTGACAGGTTATGATTGATAGGATAATTTTTCATGACATTAAAAGTATCATTATTTTCTACAGTTAACCCGCCAACCGGATTCAGCCTGCTGGTCCATCAAGCTTAGCATGTTTTATGTGTAAGAAATTAATAAATTTTTTCGTCAGAGATGAATAAGTTCAAC
This sequence comes from Pseudomonadota bacterium, assembly GCA_018823135.1. Classification (NCBI taxonomy): domain Bacteria; kingdom Pseudomonadati; phylum Pseudomonadota; species Pseudomonadota bacterium. Next base: position 24,126 of record JAHJJF010000012.1, on the reverse strand, counting down.
AATTGGTTTCACGTTTTTCCCGGTCTTGTTTTTAGAAAAGGATTGGCCGGAAAAAAAATTGCTTGATTTCATGCGGAAAGCCCGTAAAAGCCGCCGGGGTTATGGCAGAATGGTGGTGCTATGACAGCCCTGATCCGCATTTTGGTAATTACTGGGTCCGGGTTTCCGCGACCTCCGATGAAAACGGTCATTACGAGATCAAGAAACCCCACCGCAGGGCAGGATGGTTTGGCGGGAGCTTTACCTTCCGTGTCAATGCCAGGGGGTATGTTCCGGTGGTAGTACTGATGCCGGATTACCCGCCGCTCCCGCTCAGCACAAAAGCCTATCCTTTTGTAGATACCAGGGCGTATGCTTTTCTTCCGGAAACTTTGGATCTCCGGTTGAATTCCTTTAAACCGGTTTTGCTTGCGGCATTGACTTCGGACAATGCTCAATATCGAGCAACCTCTGCCAGGGAATTGGGAGAGATCGGATCAAACGCGATCTATGCGGTGGAGCCTTTGATTCATAGACTTTCAGACATGGACGCTACTGTTCGTAAATATGCCGCTGAAGCCTTGGGTAAGATAGGGGCTGACGCCAAAGATGCCGCTCCGGCACTTATCGAAACCTTGAATGATGAAGATGAATGGGTACGCCTGGAGGCGATTGACGCCCTTGGTTCCATTGGTTCTGCTGATGATGAGGTTGTCAATGCCATGATAGACTTATTGTCGGATAACAATGAAAACATCATCAAAACACATGCCGTAGGAAGCCTCACGAAATTAGGTCCCAAGGCAAAGAAAGCCGTGCCGATACTCAAAGACTTATTGGCACAGAGATGGGGGAGCAAGTATTTTCGTCGTGATATTGAATACGCCCTGAAAAAGATTGATCCTGATACACTGGAAGAGATTATTTGAGATCAGGGGGGAATTTTTATCCTTCGAGTTATATGTTTTTTGTGCCTGATAGTTACCCCAATATCCAGATGGCTACATCGCTGACATTGGCAAGCACCCGGTCAGAAACACCCTGAAAAATCCCCTTGCCGACATCCTTGTGGCGGCGGCCCATGACAATGGTGCCGAATTTGTCATGTTTGACATGCTTGACGATCTGCTGACCGGGCTCTATGCCTTCATGGGTTTCAAGCCGCGTCACCCGTTCAAGGGGGAATCCTGCCTCTTTGAGGATCTGTTCCGCGGCACTGAAATGAAAGTGACCTTCCTTTTCACCCTGCAGATGTTTATCGCACCAGTCCTTGCCCCATTTATCATATAACTGTTCACTGGGAGTGATGTATTCACTTGCAAATAAAGAACGGGAATGAAAAAGGGTGATTTCCGCCACCGGATTATCTTTCAGAATGAAAGCCAGATGATCAACCGCATTCAGGGTATGGGCCGTGCAATCCACCGGCACCAGAATTCTGGGCGACTGAACCGTGCCATTGATGATCCACACCGGCAATCCGTGATTCTTTATCAATACGTCAGTGGAAGTAGAGCCGACGATCATTCTTTCAATAACGCTTAAATCTTTTTTGCCGATGACCACGGCATCATACATCTTTTTTTGTTCCTCGTTGACAAGATCGGCGGCAATTCCCGCCTTTGACAGACGAACCTCGGTCTCAAGCTGCTCTTCCCGAAAGCCTGATTCAAGAAATTTTTGTTTCACATAATGCAGATGATTTGTGCACTCATTGAATTTTTTTCTGGTGGAGGCATCAATGACTGACATCAATTCCTGTTGATCCAGCCATTCCTTGCCGGCTAGACTCATGTGACACGGAACTATGCTCAATAATTTAAATTGAATTGCCGGCTGCTTCAATAATAACAACTGTAGATAATGCAGAATGTTCTGATAATAATTTGAACTGTCTATGGCTACCAGGATGTTGGGATTCATAATTTGGCCCTCCATTGTGCTCATGTATGGTCTATGAGCAAGAACGACGACTCATAGGTTCGAGGATTATTTTCATAACCACTATATACTGCTTTCAAATATTTAAACAAGGATCGGATGATTGCATTTTTATGGGTGCAAATCATTTCAGATAATTCCTGAAATTAATATCATCTTGACTTTCTTTTCATTCCTGTGACTAGACTGAAATCATAAAAATACATCCCGATTTTTTTAATTTTCTTAAACAGGTATTCTTTTGATTAAATGAGGTAGATGATGATTTTTAATAATTTAGACCAAAACCAATCGGTATTTCATGTCCGACCAACCGGTCCTTTACGCAAAGAAGATTTTGATGAGCTTGCTAAAACCGTTGATCCGTTCATTGAAAAGACCGGGGGGCTCGCCGGACTCATTCTTGAGATAGCAAATTTTCCAGGCTGGGAAGACATTGGTGCCGCAGTCCGACATTTCCGCTTTGTCAGGGATCATCACAAGAAGATCAAAAAAGTTGCTGTGGTCACTGATTCTCCAATGGGCAACGCCGCTGAACATCTTGCCTCCCACTTCGTCTCGGCCCAGATCAAACACTTTTCCGCAGGACAACTTGAAGAAGCAAGATTATGGATTGCTTCATGAAAACGTCCTGCTGAGAATATTTTTAAAAAAACAAAATTTCCCGCGCGTTTAAGTCCCCGGGGACAATTTTAAATTTCAGGAGCTTTATTTTATACATGCAACAGGAGAACCACTCATGAAGAAAAATATCGGTGGCATTGAAAGAATTATCAGGATAACCGTGGGCATTGTTATACTTTCCCTTGCTTTCTGGGGGCCGAAAACACCCTGGGCCTATTTGGGAATAATTCCCGTGGCGACAGGTTTGACCGGCTGGTGTCCTCCTTATGCCTTGTTCGGTATTTCAACCTGCAAAGTGAAATGATCTGATCGTCAACTGCGGCGCCGCTGGCAGGGCCTGAAGGCAGAAATCTGACCCCACCTTGAACCCTTTGTATTCCTGTGAACTGAACATTTCTTGATTCAATGGATAAAACAGATAAAGACCCCAACTGGTCCGCAAAAGTCACCAGGGGAAGCGATGCCCTTGATCTCGAGCAGGGAGTGTTTACCTGGAAAGATCCTGAAAGAATCGCCCGATCCCTGAAACACTCTGCAGACACCAGCACCCGCCGTAGGTCGAAACCATTCCGCTCCGCCATGTCCATGCTGGTTTTTTATATCAACCGCGCCGGGTCCAACCTTGACGCGGATCAGAAACAGATTCTGGAACAGGCTAAAATTGAACTGCGCAAACTGTATGGGGAAAACTTATAGAACAAAGGAAGGAAATGCTTGTTTGGAGATATAGTTCCAAGATGATTTGCGCTCGTGTGCTCTGATTGTATATCTCACCGTCAAAAGGACAAACATATCACGTTTCAGCATTTTTATTTCCCCTTGCCAAACACCAAAAGGTCTTCATCCACCCCGGTATCAAAAGCAAGGTCTTCAGTTATGGCCTGCCGGATAATTACTCCATCCTTGTCATACTGAATATATTTAACCGGGAAATACGACACGGGATCTATCCACACTTCTTCTCTTTTCACGGAAAAGGTTTTCTCCGGATCTTCGGAAAAAAGCTCATAAAACAGCACGGAAACCCCATTCAACTGTTTCTCTCCGACATAGCGGCCTGAACCGGAAGAAAGAAGTCGGCGGTGAATTTCAATGTACCATCCCCAATCGGATTCATGGATACCGTTACCCCGCAGGTCGGTCACCCATTCCGAATCCAGATCAAAGTATTCGCCGAGAAATGTCTTCTGGAGCATCAACACCAAGGGATTGCCGGCCTGGACCCTGATCTTGCCCGGATGTTTTTCGGGATTATGGATAAGAACTGCACCGCCATACATCCCGGTCAATAATTCCATTCGAATGAGTTTCTGTTTTTTAAAATAATATTTGAATTTCTGATCACGGATCTTACTGCCCCGTGCCGTATAGGAATGATAGATGCATTGGTAATCCCGGATGCTTTCATGGCGTTGCCGCATGATATCAAGGATATTCCCAAAGGAATAGTCCGCACATTGTACCGGGGCGGCAAAAAAGAGTAGCATGAAGAAAAGAACAGCAGAGAACAGGGCTTTATGCGACATGACTTTCGCGCCGTATGGATTTTTCATTCCTCGCCGAACCCCTGCTTAAAAACAGCAGATAGTAAATCGCCGCAATCAGAATAAATTCTGTTATTTCTTCCCAGATATCGGCCCAAATAGGGTTATGCGCAAAACCCCAGAAAACAATAAAGCGCATAATCGAAAAGCCTAAAGGCCCGAGGCCGATTGCAAAGAGAATTTTCGCAAGTTCAAGGCCTTTTTCTTTTTTTACCTGCAGCACAAGCCAGGCAATCGCAAAAAAGACGATCGCCACCACAGGGCAAACACGGGTTTCCATGATCTGCTGAATCAGCGAATGGCCAAACACTACCTGGGTGCCGAATACATTGCCGATCACAAAATATCCACCGAGCCGCGAGACCAGCGGCATTAATGCGATCAGGGAGGCTGCAATCAGCAGCAGTTGAAAAAGTCTTCGTATGGTACAGGAAACCGGGCTGCTTTTATAACAGGATTTACAAAAAAACAATAAGGCGCATTTTTTTTCTGGTAATGAATATTTGAGTATTCTTGCGTCCAGGGTTATCAGGACGGAGTAGCAGATAAACCCAAAGCCGACCAGCATTCCATAAAGATGCAGATATTCAAGAACAAGACTGTTTTCCTGGAACAACAGATAATTGAGCGCGCAGGCATTCTCGCCGGTAAAAAAAGCGATAAGTCCATACCGCATTGCCGCGGTTTCGCGGTCAGTGCTGCGCCATAATTTTATTACAATAATCAGGGCGATCAACTCGTATAAGGGCTTGAGGACGAAAGACACAAAACAGACCACCAGTTGCTCGAGTATGGAAAAATCAACTTGCGGTAAAAGAAGGGGCCCTTCGGGACGGTACATTGCCGCCGGATCAAATTGCGGAGCTGTGTTCGACAGTATTAGCAGGATCACAAATGGCGCAATCCCGCCTGCAATGATAAGCAGTGCCAGAACTTTATCCACGATTTTCCGTTTCATGTTTTTTGTCTCGGGAATCCTGATTGGCGAGTTTCGCCGTGACCATCCGCACAAGTGTTTCGATGGTAATATAATCAAACATGTTCTGCCTCAACACCGGGCCATTTTCAGCTGCTTTTTGCAGGGCGGGGATGAGATGTTGGAGATTTCTGATTTCATCATCGGTTAATTGGGCGGGCATTTTCGCTATTGCGGTTTTGTCCGGCCGCAGGAGTTTATTGAGTTCAGAATCCCGCACCTTTGCCTTAAAAACCTTTTCTAAGGTGAAAATAACATCGACAAAATCCAGGGAGTCCATCCCAAGATCGATGATCAACCGGGAATCCGAGTGAATATCCTCAGGATCACACGCAAGGCTTCTGCACACTACATCAATTATTGTTTTCCGGATCTCCTGCTCTGAAATACCCATTTTATTCTTTATCTCCTTCATAAATGCCATTTAAGTATTGATGATATGGGTTTCCGGGAGGGCATCGGCGGCGCTTCATCAGCATAACCAACCGCGATAAGTGCGGCAATATCCCAATCTTCATGAATGGCTAAAGTTTTCTTCAACGCATCTGTCGCAATCAACGGACCGGTCATGCAGCAGGCCCCCAAACCCATATCTTCGGCCATCAGCAGGATATTCTGGATGGCGCATGCCGTACTTATAACTGCTGAATCATATTCGATTTTATTGATTATGCCGGAATAGCCGCTCTGCTCATTTTCATCAAGAAGATGGGATAAGAGCGGAAAGATCCGACAGGTCGGGACAATCAGCGCCGGGGCGTGTTCAAAGGCAAGGAAATTTTTTGAATACTCTGCAAATTGTGCTCTGAAATCCTCAATGACCATTAAGATGACTTTCCGTCGTTCTTTTTCAACTTCCCGGGCAGCCGCCTTGATCAAGTCCTTATTCCTGACCACATGAAAACGCCACGGCTGTTTATTTGAAGCGGAAGGGGCCAGGGCGGCGGCGCCGATCAGCATCTCAAGGGCTTTTTTTGACGGCTTTCTTTTTGTGAAACGCCTTACGGAACGACGTTTGAGCATGAGATCGTAGATCATGGTGGTATCCTGTGATCGGCTTGTTTTATGCCGGAATGCGGAGGATCAGGGTTGCGTTCTGACCTCCGAATGCAAATGAGTTGCTCAGTAAATATTCAACCTCGTGATCGCGGCTTTGATGTGCCACATAATCCAGATCGCAGTCCGGATCAGGATTATCAAGATTTATCGTCGGATGCACCTTCCCGACTCGTGCACATGCAATTCCTGCAATCACTTCGACTGCCCCTGCTGCTGAAATGAGATGGCCGATCATGGATTTTGTCGAACTGATCGGAATTGTCCCGGCATGTTTTCCGAATATTTTCCTGACCGCCCTGGTTTCCATGACATCGTTTTTAAGGGTCGAAGTACCATGGGCATTGATATACGAAATCTGCACCGGATCAAGGCATGCCATTTCAAACGCTCTTTGCATGGCAAAACACGCCCCGCGTCCTTCAGGGTGGGGATCACTTACCGAGTAAGCATCAAAGGCATTTCCATATCCGACAATCTCCGCATAAACCGTTGCCTGCCGAGCCCTGGCGAACTCAAAATCTTCCAGAACCAGGATGCCCGCGCCTTCACCAAGGACAAAGCCGTCACGGCCGATGTCAAACGGTCTCGATGCCCGTGCAGGTTCGTCATTACGGGTTGAAAGGGCCTGGAGTTTGCAAAATCCGGCCAACCCCAAGGGGTTGAGCATCGAATCGGTTCCCCCGGCAAGCATCATGGTTCTTTGCCCCCGGCGGATTGCCAGAAAAGCATTGCCGATTGCATCGGTTGCCGCGGCACAGGCGGACACATGGATCTGCGGCACTGTTCGGAATCCGAATCGTTTCCGCAACACCGAAGCGCATAAATCTCCCGGGGTCTGGAGAAAACAAGGATCATTTTTATCTTCATCAGGAATTCGGTATTGATTTCTGCTGAATCGAACCATGTCAAGCATGTCAAAAAGCTCAAGCCCCACACCGATGTTGAGGCCGCAACGATCCTGCTCATGGGAGTCCTGAAGAGGTATGCCCGATTGATCGGCGTTATTCATTGCCGCATCAGCGGCGTAAACCGCAAAATCAATTTTTCTGTCTTTATACTGATAATTGTCGAGGGTGCATTTGCCGCCGATTTTTGATTCCAGTGCCGCGGTGGGGAAAAGCGTTATGGTATCTATGCCGCTATCCCCACGCAGGAGGGCATCCCTGAAGCGATTCACGTCATTGCCGAGGGGTGACACAACCCCCATCCCGGTTATCACCACCCTGTTTGTCATGGTTTTTTCCACCTGCTTTGCGCAATGATTTCATTGCATTGGATCAGGTGGCGGTATTCTGGGCTGTCGTTTTCAGTAAACAATGCCAAATGGAATGGCAACTCGGCCGGGCCCAGGCATATCCTGTCTGTTGGATTATTTTTCTGCGGATTGGATTGTTCATCCCATTGCAGATCAAGGAATTCCAATTCCATCACAATATCGGCTCGTCTTTTTTGAGCTGCCGATTTTGTTTCAAGCACCATGAAGGCGCCGCAATCCGCAGCAAAACAATCAGAATCAGGGCGGACCTTGTTAAAATGATGCCTTACAAGAAAATTGTTCTGATCGGCAACGCCTCCCACCAGGGCACAGTCAATTTCACCCTGGACCAGGCGCAGAACCGATTCCTGCAGCGCATGATAAAATTGGATATTGTCCGGATAGGTGATGAAGTACTGGCCGAATATTTCAAAATTCATCGCCACATGGTGGGCTGGCATATTCGGCAGACAGGCAAAGGCGAGCAGGGGATTTATGTCGTCAATCCCTGTGGTTGAAAATTGTTGCATTGAGAACCGGCCGTTTTCCATGGAGCCTTTACAAAGCTCCGCAGCAGTGTCGAATTCAAAAGGTATATATCCAACGGTTATAAAAACTCCGGTATGATTACTTAGTACTTCTTGCGGAATCGCGGCAATGTCAAGCGCTTTGCCTGCAGCCTCCAGGGCAAGTCTGTCCTGCTTGCTCATGAATTTTAATGTTTTCCGCTGACGCAGATAATCAAAAGGTTCGCATTCATAGGAGATCATATCGGATAAAACAAAATCGCGGACCCCGAGAAAATACTCCCGGAGATTTTCTGAAACGGCAATGCCTATGCCGGTTATAACTACAGGATCTCCGGAAAATCCTCTATATGTTTTGTCCATAAAGTATACAAACTCCGCCGTTGTTCATGAATCCTGAGATTGTCGATTCTCTTCAGGATAAAGGTCAGAAAAACCCGTGCCACTTTTGTGCCGGAGCATGAAATATGTACACATATTTTAGCCGCATCCTCCATGATATTTTCAAGACAAGCTTCCAGCAGAAGCTGGTCTCCGGGTTCGGCGGCACGGTAAAACTTGGCCTGATCCACTTGCCCCATCATCGCCCGACTTATGACTTCAGGTTTGTTGACGGTCATTTCAACCAGAAAACCACCCAGTTGAGCTGCTGATTCAATGAGATAAGCACCGGGATAAATCGGCAGATCCGGGAAATGATCGTCAAAAATATCCTCGCTTAACGTGATGTTTTTGACCGCTTTGGCGCTTTCACCTTGCTTGTATTCAAGTATACGGTCGATAAAAAAATAACGCATTTTTGTCCTTGATGATCTGTTTCTTGAGGAATTATGTTCAGACCCTTTAGGATTACCATATTAATCCAAAATATCAATTGAATGATAGGGGATTATGAATTCTAATGCGGTTCCTAGAGATTCTCAGCTGTTTTATGAATTCCTTTCGGTCACTTGCACCCAACTCGAATTTCGAAGCAATCAGCCCCGAAATTGGTGGTGACAGGAAGTAACGCATCGACGAACCCGAAGGAAGCGGGATTTCGACGACCAGAAAAAAAGTTCGGAAAAGCTGCAGCACTTGAACAAAAAGGAATTTATAAAAACAGCACACCCTTTAAACAACAAGTTGTAAACAGTTTAGAGCCATAAAATTCTATTAACTGATTGTTGTCTTTATAAAACATATATTAAATGACAATATTTCGATATCAAGGGGGGGCGTTATGCTTTCAGGGAAAAAGGCTTTGATAACAGGCGGAACAGGTGGAATAGGTGCGGCAATCTGCAGGGTATTGTCCGCGTCAGGCGCAGATGTCGCCTTTACCTATCATACCAATAGCCAGGGGGCACAGGATCTGGCGGATGAACTCTCAGCCCCGGACAAACCCTGCCTGTTCGACCGGATCGAAGCGGATCAAGCGGCTCAGATTGATGGTTTCTGCCGTGAAGTTGAAAAGCAGTTCGGAACTATAGATATTCTGATTAATAATCTCGGCGCCACCCAGGTGATGCCTTTTGCACTTATGGAAGAGGAAGACTGGGACGACATGATGCGGATCAATCTGAAGAGCATGTTTTTGTTCAGCAGGGCCGTGGTGCCGTGCATGATCCGTCAGCGAGCCGGGACCATATTGAATGTCGGCTCCATCGCCGGCCACCGGCTTCTTGAGGTTCCTGTTCATTATGCAACCGCAAAGGCCGGGGTGACCGGTTTTACCATTTCTCTTGCCAAGGAGCTCTGCCGCTATTCAATCCGGGTAAACGAGATCGCACCCGGCCTGATCCAGGGCGGTGTCGGTATGAATATTACCGCAAAACAACTGGAGGATTTCAATAAATTCTGCACCATGGGAAGGCCTGGAAAACCAGAAGAAGTCGCAGAGCTTGCCTGCTTTCTGGTGTCTGACAAAGCCTCCTATATCAATGCCCAGAGCATTTTCATTGATGGCGGTTTATGATGGATTGCTCATGCAATGAGAACAATAAAACCACTTTCCTTTCGGTTTCCAAGGGAATGTGTAGGGAATGCGGCAAACTCGTCGAGGTCCGCTATATATCACAAAACGATCAAGTGTTTCTGGAGAGATATTGCGATGAACACGGTTCATCCCGGGCCCTGGTTGCGGAAAGCTTATCGTGGTATTTAAAAGCCATGCGTTCCCCGGTGGCAACATGCGCACCGGACAAAACAATTGCCAAACAGGCGGAATGCCCATATTCCTGCGGGCCTTGCTCCTTTCATGCGCAACGCTGCAACCTGCCGGTCTTTTCCATAACCAATGCCTGCAATCTTCGCTGCCCGATCTGTTTTACATACAACCGCGCCGACCGCATGTATTTCATGTCTCCCGAAGAATTTGACAAACACATTGATTTTGTCGTCGAATCAACCGGAGGTGTCGATTTAGTTAACATCACCGGCGGCGAACCGACCTTGCATCCCGAGCTTTTTAAATTGCTGCAAAGGGCAAAACGCCCGGAAATCGGCAGGATTACAATGAACACCAATGGCCTCGAGATCGCAAAAAATCCTCAAATCGCCAAACGTCTTGCTGAAATGGGTATATATGTCGTCATTTCAATCGATACCTTGGATCAGGAGAGAAGCAGATTATTGCATGGCAAGGATATTGTCGCAGAAAAGAAAAAAGCCCTTGAGCATCTGGAAAAACACGATGTGCAGACCACCGTGCTCATGGTTCTGGTGGGCGGCGTCAATGAAGACGAAATCGGAGATATCCTGGATCTTTCCCTGAAAAAAGACTTTATCCGCAGCCTGACCATCCAGACCATGGCTTATACGGGGCAGGGTGGCGGCGGATTCAATCCCCGCCGGCACATTCCCGTTGATGGAGTTGAACGGCGAATAAGCCATGCCACAAGTGGTCGTATCCCCGTGGATAATTTCGTGCCCCTGCCCACGGCCCATCCTCTCTGCTACGGCGTATGTTATCTTCTGATGGATACGGAAGATAACGCCATTTCCTTCACCGACCTGTTCGACACCGAAACCCTGGTGTCGCATCTTTCAGACGGCTATTTATTAAAACCCTCGGAGCGTCTTGAAGACGACCTCAGAGCGACAATCGATCGACTATGGAGTGAAGGCGGTAATGAAAACAAACTTGCCGTGCTGAAAACCTTGCTCAAGAAAATGTATCCTGCCGGGAAAAATTATTCTGTAAGTGAACGGCAGCGTCTGGCTGAAAAGATGATTAAAACCATCTATGTTCATGCCCATATGGATGAAGACACCTATGAAATCGGCCGGGCGATCCGCTGTCCGGACCAGGTTCCCGTGCATGCTGAACAACTGGTTGGCGCCTGCAACTATAACCTGTTCTATCGGATGAAAGACGAGCGTTTCTGGAAAAATAAATGAAAGCGACCAGAAAAAAAGAACATTGCCATTCCGCAACAAGGGCGCTCTGCAACCTTTGTGGGGCCCTTTGTGATGCCAAGATCGTTTTTTCAGATGATAAGGTTTTTCTGGTGAAATGGTGCCCGGATCACGGAGAAAGCCGCGCTCTTGTCTGTTCGGATGTTGAATGGTATCTGCGCTCGCTGTCCTATGTTAAACCCGGCACAAACCCTGCAAACCGGGCAATAAACGCCCTTGGTCCGTGTCCCGGATCGTGCGGCCTTTGCCCCAGGCACCAGCAGCACACCTGTGTGCCGATACTGGAAATAACCGATCAATGCAACATGAAGTGCCCCATCTGTCTTGTGGCCGGTCGCGTCAGTGAAGAACTTTCTCCGGAACAGGTAAACACGATCATCGACAACCTGCTGCGTTATGAAGAAAAAATAAACATGCTTACCCTGAGCGGCGGCGAGCCAACCTGCCATCCCCGGTTTCTTGAGATTGTCGATCTTGTGTTGCGGCCGGAAATCGGCCTGGTGTCCGTGTCAACAAACGGCCTGCTTCTTTCCCAAGATGACCGGCTCATCTGCGAGTTGCGAGACCGTGGCGTGGTGATCTCCCTGCAATTTGACGGTTTTTCCCCGGAGGTCTATCAGAAACTACGCGGCAATGCTTCCTTGGCGGAAATGAAACGGAAGCTGGTGGAAAAAATCATTTCCCTCGGCGGGCAGGTTTCACTTACTGTCACCCTGGCCAGGGGAGTGAATGAACAGGAACTCGGGGAAATTCTCGATCTCTTTTTTGCCCATGACGAAATCTTAAGCATCATGATTCAACCTTTTGCCGATACCTGCCGGGCTCATCGTGAAATGCCACGGGAATGCATTGATGCGGTGACCATTCCCGAAGTTGTGAAATTGCTTGCCGGCGCTTCGGGCGGGGTCATACAGGAAAAGGATTTCACGCCGCTGCCCTGTTCCCATCCAGGTTGTTTTGCCTTGACTTATCTGCTTAAAACAGCCGAAGGCCGTTTCGTGTCGCTACCGTCGATTCTTCCAGCTGAAGATTATCTGGACATGATTAAAAATCAGGCATTGATGAATACGGACTGGCAATCGTTAGCCAAAATTAAAGATGCGCTCTATGCATTATGGTCATCGGACGGGATTGTGCCGGATCGGGAAGCGGTATTAAAAACAGTGCGGAAAATACTGCTGGAACTCAATGCGTTTGACAACAATTCCTCGCACCGGAAAACGCTCGATATCGGCCTCAAAAACATCAAATCAATTTTTATTCATCATTTCATGGATCGTGCCACCTTCGATCTTTCCAGGGCAGTCAAATGCTGCAACCATTATCCGCAGGCAGACGGGCGACTGCTCCCGGCCTGTGTCAGAAATAATCTTATGTAATGCTATTTGCTCTCCCGGTGAAACACCCAATTGCTTACCGTGGTGAACACCAAGAAGAACAAGGCGAAACCAAACATCATTGCAATCATATAAATCGTGTAATTTGAAAATGCGCCTTCCCAGCCTTCATAGACACGGAACGCGGCGTTTATGTTCAGCTTTTCGTCGGTAAAAATCCGCGCGGTGATCTGCATGAAAAGAGCAAGCAGGATGGCTGCCAGCCAGGTGAATCTTGGAAAGATATACTGTTTTACTGTCATAAATCCCACCAGTATGCCGGCGAGATGAAAGAGGGTACAACTCAATTCATAATTCCCGGTAAGATGACTGTCATAGAGCCACAATGGAAAACCGATCAGGGTCCACCCGAAACCGACACCGATAAAAAGACTTATGCGAAACAGGATGCCGATGATCAGGATAAGGTTGGCTGGGTAACATACAAAGAATAAATAATCCGGAGATTGTGTGTAGGAAATGTATATTGCATGCCAGATAAGGATTATAAGTGGAATGACCGCCCACCAGCGATTCTGCTTAATGTTGAATATATCTGATTTCATCGTGGGATTCTAAAAAGATTCATTCAAAGTAGCTATAAATTATTTTCAATCGGCAAAAGACCTGCTTGCGTCTTTGGGAACCGGATACATTTCGACTGAAATTGGCTGGTAGATCGGAAAAAGACTGCATCCGATCTGCGGTCTTGAAATCGTTGTTAATCACGATTAATCTTTGCAAGTATGACCATAGCCAAGACAACATCAGCAATCCTCACCAAAGATTTTCTTCAATCCGTACCGAACAATCCGGGCGTCTATGTTTTCAAAAACAGCAAAGGGATTGTTCTTTATGCCGGTAAGGCCCGTGATTTAAGAAAACGGCTGGCATCCTATGTAAAGCAGATCGGCAATCCGCACTCAAAAACCGGGGTCATGCTTTCCCATGCCGTAAAGGTCGAGACAATCATCACCAGCACCGAAAATGAAGCACTTCTTCTCGAATCGTCCCTGATCAAGAAACATCGCCCCAAATATAACGTTATCCTTCGTGATGACAAAAATTATCCCTATATCAAAGTGACGATCAGTGAAAAATGGCCCAGGGTACAAATGACCCGCAGGAGATCCCGGGACGGCTCCAGATACTTCGGGCCCTACTCCTCCTCATCGGCAATGTGGGAGACCTTGAATTTCCTCAACAGATTATTTCCCATGCGTCGTTGCAAGGGCCGGGATCTTAAAAAAAGAAACCGGCCATGTCTTAATCATCAAATGGGCAGATGCCTTGCGCCGTGTATGGAGCTTATCGGACACCATGAATATATGGAAATGGTCAGACATGTCATCCTTGCCCTGGAAGGCAGAAACCGGAAATTGCTGGTTAAATCAAAGTCTGAAATGGCAAAAGCATCAAAATCTTTGCGCTATGAGGATGCGGCAAAATACCGCGATCGGATCAACGCTATCGAAAAAACCCTGGAAAAACAGGTTATCGCCGCCGGGAATTTTAATGATCAGGATGTCTTCGGTTTTGCCCAAAAAGGATATTCCGTAGCAATTGCCGTACTTTTTGTTCGTGAGGGAATCATCAATGGCAGACAATCCTTTTTTCTCCCTGAACCGGCAGGCAGTAATGAAGAGATTATCGCTTCGGTTATAGAACGCTTTTATGAAAATGATCAGCCCATACCACCAGAGATTCTTCTGCCCTTTGAACCGGACGATAAAGGCTTTCTCACCCAATGGCTTACCGCAACCAGAGGGAGTCATGTATATCTCCGTGTACCAAAAAGGGGAAACCGGCTCAAAATCATCGAGATGGCAAATCATAATGCCGAACAACTATTCACGGAAAAGGAGAAAAAAGAAAAGTCCTGGGATGGATTATCTGCAAAGATCCAGGAAAACTTTCATTTGCGGACTAAACCGCAACGAATGGAATGCATCGATATATCAAACATCGGCGGCAAACAGGCGGTGGGTGTAATCGTTTCCTTTGAATCCGGTGAAAAGGACAAAAAGAATTTCAGGCGTTATACCATTCGCACGGTTCAAGGAGCAAATGATTATGCAATGATGCAGGAAGTCCTGGAAAGGCATTTCAGCAAAATTTCCGATACAAAACAATTACCGGATCTGCTTATTGTGGATGGCGGCAAGGGCCAGCTCAGTGCCGCGAACTTTATCCTTGAGAAACTTAACCTTCATGAGCGAATAGACCTGATCGGTATTGCCAAGGAAAAATCAGACGAAGGGGAGAAGATTTTTATCCGCGGCCGGAAAAATCCCATATTACTTGCCAGGCACTCCCCGGTATTATTAATAATCATGAAAATCAGGGATGAAACACATCGATTCGGCATTACCTTTCACAGAAATCTCAGAGCCAAAGATCATCTTCGCTCAGAGCTTGACAGTATTCCAGGTGTGGGCCCATCACGGAAAAAAAACCTGCTCACAACCCTTGGCAGCCTCGAAGATGTAAAATCCGCTTCCACTGAAAAACTTGCATCGGTGCAGGGAATTAGTCAGGCACTTGCAGGGATAATTTTCACCCATCTCCGAAAAAATCCAGAGACTAGTTAATACCGCCAGAGTTTTTTGCCATTTCCAACAAAACAATCAAAACCGCTCATTGTTTCAGTTATAAATTTTACCTGTAATATCAAATAATTGTTAGATCAAGGTTTTCTCGAAAAAATATATTATTTTTCTTTTGAATTATAATTCATTTTGTGAGAAACTTGTTATATTGTTAGGGCATTTCCTCAAGTTTTCCGGCTGTAAATATATGATTTTTACTGAAAAGTTCCATTAATAAGTTATGCATATGGCAGAGAATCAATGACAGAGGAAAAATCTCAAAAACCCAGTTACAACGATCTTGAAAAGAAGATCAGAAAACTTGAAAATCAAGTTAAAGCCAACGTAAATGCCAAAAAGGCTTTCACTGAAATAAATGATCGTTATTGCAGATTTCTTGAAACAGTCAGTAATTACGTATACACCGTTGATATTGAAAAAGGACAACCCGCCACCGCCATGCACAGCCCGAATTGCATCGCAGTAACCGGGTATACGCCAGAAGAATATGACGACAATCCCGACCTCTGGCTGAAAATGGTCCATACGGATGACAGACAATATGTCATTGATCATACGAATCGTATTCATCTCGGTGAATTAATCCCGCCCCTTGAACACAGGATATATCATAAAGACGCCTCGATACGCTGGATCCGGAACACTATTGTGCCGCGGTTTGATGATGATGGGACGTTGATTGCCTATGATGCGCTGGTTTCAGATATAACCGAACTCAAGAAATCCGAGCAGGAAAAAGGACAACTCCAGGCTCAGCTCCGACAGATGCAGAAAATGGAAGCCATCGGCACTCTTGCAGGCGGTATTGCCCATGATTTCAATAATATCCTTGGTGCCATCCTTGGGTTTGGGTCGCTGGCCATGGAAGAACTTGGTGAAAACCATACTGCGCGAGCCGATCTGGAACAGGTCCTTCTCGCTGGAAACCGGGCCAAAGATCTCGTTCGCCAGATACTCACCTTCAGTCGGCAGACAGAACAGGACCGACACCCTCTTCAAGTTCATCTGATTATCAAAGAAACAATCAAGCTGCTGCGTGCGTCTATCCCGTCGACCATCATATCGTTTCAAAGATCGACCCCAAAAGCGGTCCGGTATTGGCTGATCCCACAGAGGTTCATCAAATCATGATGAACCTCTGTACCAACGCCTATCAGGCAATGTTCGAGAATGGTGGTATTCTTGAAATCAATTTACAGGCAGTGCAGGTTGATAAACAATTGGCACTGCAGCATCCCAATCTTCATGTGGGACAGTATGTCAGGCTTACAGTGACCGACACTGGAACGGGAATGGATCCGTATCTTCTTGAAAGGATTTTTGAACCATACTTTACCACAAAACCTCTTTCCGAAGGAACCGGGTTGGGTCTTGCGGTCATTCACGGCATTGTCATGAATCTGGGTGGTGCAATAACCGTCCAGAGCAGGGTAGGGATCGGTACATCTTTTAATGTTTTTCTCCCACAATTAAATGTCGTAGCGGAAAGCGAATCGGTAGGCCGCGAATTAATTCCTCGAGGCGATGAAAGGGTTTTGTTTGTCGACGATGAAGAACCGCTTACCGTAATCGGCAAGAAACTCCTTGAACGATTGGGATATACTGTCACCGTCCGAACGAGCAGCGTTGAAGCATTCCACGCTTTTCAAGCAAATCCTGAAAAATTTGATATTGTAATAACTGATCAGATGATGCCGAATATGACCGGCCTTCAATTAAGTAAAAAAATCAAAGAAATAAGAAAAGATATCCCTGTAGTCTTGATAACCGGATTCAGTGAAACCCTTAATATGGATGCGATTAACGATTCAGGAATAAATGAATTCGCTTTAAAGCCCATGACCACCAACGACATTGCACAGTTAATCCGCAAGGCCCTTGAGACGAAAGAGTTCAGCAAATGAAGGATTCATCATCAACGGCTGAGGATATGGCCCAGGTTTGAAAAATGACGAATAAACACAATATACTGATTATTGATGATGAGGTGTCGATCCGAGAGATTCTGCAACGTTTTTTAACCCGTGAAGGATTCATATGCAGTCAGGCCCATGATGCGGAAGAAGCCCTTGAGAAACTCGAAACAAACGCCTTTTCCCTTGCTCTCTGCGATATAAACATGCCAGGCGCCACAGGAATTGACCTGCTCCGGACCATGCATATAAAATATCCTCAACTGGCGGTTATCATGGTAACCGCGGTTGACGACCGCGAAACAGCATTAAATGCACTGGAACTTGGAGCCTATGGATATGTGATAAAGCCCTTTGAAATGAATGAAATGCTCATCAATATTTCAAATGCATTAAAACGCCGTGCACTGGAAATCGAACATGTAAAGCACCAGGAAGAACTTGAATTCAAAGTCCTTGAAAAAACCAAAGAGCTTGTTGCCGCTGAACAGGAAATCAGAGCCTCCCGTGAGGAAACTATTTTCCGGTTGGCCCGGGCCGCTGAATTCCGGGATAATGAAACAGCGCAACATACGATCAGAATGAGCCATTATTGCGGCTTGCTGGCAAATAAAGCCGGACTGCCTCAAGAATTATGTGCCATGATTCAGATTGCAAGTCCCCTTCATGATGTCGGCAAAATTGGTATTTCAGACACTATTTTAATGAAACCGGGAAAACTGACATTCGAAGAGTTTGAAACCATTAAAGAACACTCGGACATTGGATATAGAATACTGGCTAAATCAAATTCATCTTTCCTTGAATTGGCAGCTAGTATCGCCCATACCCATCATGAAAAATATGATGGTTCAGGGTATCCGCGAGGGCTCAAAGGCGAAAATATCCCTATTGAGGGAAGAATTTCAGCAATCTGCGATGTCTTTGATGCATTGACTTCCGACCGCCCCTACAAAAATGCATTCACCGTTGAAAAAGCCCTGGAAATTATGCGTGAAGGACACGGAACCCATTTTGACGCGCCTCTCCTTGATTTATTCTTCAAATACATTGACCAGACATTAAGAATCCGCAAAGAGTTTGCTGATAAAATAGAACACTAAACAACGCCCTGATTCCATCTTCAAAGCGCATGAATAATTTGTGGCGTCATTTCTTTGGTTTCCCTGGTTTCTCTCTGTAAAGCTTGTTTCTCCGCCAGATAAAAGCCCTTTTCCGTCCTCCTGTCGTGGAAAATTATATTTTGTTGCTTTTTAATGAGCAAAAAATTAATGTGTTAAATTCTTTTATCAGCCTCGTATTTATTGATAAAATGACAGGCTGCTGCGGTTGCTGCTCATTAATTAATGATAAAATATATAAAATAAAATTATAAGGATTATCTGGTTTATGTGGGATTACACGGATAAAGTCAAAGATCATTTTTTAAACCCCAGAAATGTCGGCGAGATAGAAAAACCCGACGGGGTTGGCGAAGTCGGTTCCCTTGCATGTGGAGATGCGCTGAAACTCATGCTTCAGGTTGATGATCATGGAAAAATCATTGATGCCAAATTTAAAACTTTTGGATGTGCAAGCGCAATTGCTTCTTCTTCGGCATTAACGGAAATGGTTAAAGGACTTACCCTTGACGAAGCTGCAAAAATCACGAATGAAGATATTGCCGATTACCTTGGCGGCCTTCCAAAAGAAAAAATGCACTGCTCAGTAATGGGCCGCGAAGCGCTTGAAGCCGCCATCGCCAATTACCGCGGAGTTACCTTGCCAATGGCTGAAGGGGAGGTGGTTTGCGAGTGTTTTGGCGTAACCGATCTTGAAATCCGGCGTGCAGTCCAGGAAAGCAATTTAAGGACTGTTGAGGAAGTAACCAATTTCACCAAGGCAGGTGGCGGCTGCGGCAACTGCCACGACAGAATCCTTGAATTGATCCTGGAAACCAGGAAAGGCACCCGTATAGAAGAAGCTGCCGTCCAAAAGCCAAAACGCCTTACCAATATACAGAAAATCAAACTCATCGAAGATGTCCTTGAAAGAGAAATCCGGCCGGCTTTGAAAAAAGACGGCGGCGATATCGAGCTCATTGATGTTGATGGTGATTTTGTCCTTGTCTCTCTACGTGGCGCTTGTGTTAGCTGCGCCGCCTCACAGACGACATTAAAGGAATATGTTGAGAAAAAGCTCCGAGAACAGGTGCTTGACACGCTTATTGTTGAGGAGGAAAAATCATGACAAACGGTGTAGAAGGGGCTGTGGTGTATATGGATAACAACGCCACAACCAGAGTCGCCCCGGAAGTGGTTGTGGCAATGCAGCCATATTATTCCGAACTCTATGGTAATCCATCCAGCATGCATACCTTCGGCGACAAGGCGGGCAAAGCAATCGTTAACGCACGTCAGCAGATCGCCTCCCTCCTCGGTGCTTACCCGGAGGAAATAATTTTTACCAGCTGCGGCACGGAAAGCGATTCAACCGCTATTCTTTCAGCCTTGCAGTCCTATCCGGAAAAAAGACATATCGTTACCACACGGGTTGAACATCCTGCCGTGAAAAACCTTTGTGAAGGCATGGATAAACTCACTGGACACAAACATCGTTTGACCCAGCTTCCCGTTTCAAGGGATGGAATGATCGATCTTGCGCAATATGAGGCAAGCCTGGATGCTGACACTGCAATTGTAAGCGTCATGTGGGCAAATAATGAGACAGGGGTAATTTTCCCGGTTGAGGAAATGGCACAAATCGCCAAAAGCCGCGGCATCCTCTTTCACACCGATGCAGTACAGGCGGTGGGCAAAATCCCGATTAATCTTTCAAAGACCCCGATTGATTTTCTTTCCGTTTCCGGTCATAAACTCCACGCGCCGAAAGGTATCGGCGTGCTGTATGTCAGAAAAGGTACGCCGTTTGTGCCGTTCATGATCGGCGGCCATCAGGAAAAAGGCCGTCGCGGCGGCACGGAAAATGTTGCCTCAATCATTGCATTAGGCCTGGCCTGCGAACTTGCTCAGTTCAATATGGATGAAGAGAATACCCGCGTACGTGCAATGCGGGACAGATTGGAAAAAGGACTCCTTGAACTAATCCCCAGTTCCATGCTCAATGGTCATCAGACCGAAAGGCTTCCCAATACGCTGAATATCAGTTTCGAATATGTGGAAGGAGAGGCTATCCTCCTTCATCTTGACAGATTCGGGATCTGTGCATCATCGGGTTCAGCCTGCACCTCAGGGTCGCTTGAACCTTCCCATGTTTTACGCGCAATGGGCGTCCCCTTTACCGCAGCCCATGGTTCCATCCGTTTCAGCTTAAGCATTTACAATACCGAGGAAGAAATCGATTTCATCCTTGACAAGCTCCCTCCGGTTATTGACAATCTTCGGTCCATGTCACCCTTCTGGGAATCCGAACACAAAGGACGAGTCGGCCGCAGCGGCATCCATTGCGGATGTAATTCATAAATATAATCTTGACTGACTTATACAAAGTCTGTCGTACCAATTCAGATGGCTAAGTTAAAAGCACGATATACTCGGAGTAGTTGGGTCGCGAAAGCGGGGGCATACTTATGGTCTTTTGAGCATTTCGCTACCCAATACGACACAGTAGATTGGATTTTTTACGACGCCATCAACCTGAAGGACTTCCCATGAAAGTTATCTCGCCGTTTTATGAAATTCTTGATCACCTTGACAAGCAGAGCATGGCAATTCGCATAGAAGCATGCGGTCGCGTTTGTTATAAGAGCGAAGATAAAATCAGCGCCCAATCCACTGAACCCTTCATTAAAACAATTTTAAAGCACGGACATAATTCAGTCATGGAAATGGCCGTTTTAACCCTGAAGGTCACCTATGACAGCGAGTCATTTGCTGTGCAGCTTTTCAATACATTGCCCAAATATCTGATAATTGATCGCACCGACAAAAAAGAACTGCTTATCAGCGGCAGCGTCAGAGCCTTCAGGGAACTTTATCAGTCCAACCCATCGGTCAAGATGATCAAAGCGATTACCGGCTTTCTGGGAGAACGCTACCCGCTTTTCTTTTCAGACCTGAAACCAAAGGCCGGCTGGCTGCAGCACGAAGGCATACATATTGAAAAAATACCGTTGGATCAGGTTGAAAAACTTTCTTCCGACCTTCTTGCCCGTCATCGACACATCGCTGTGAAGTTTACAGTCAACCGCGCTGTAACCCATGAAATCGTTCGCCACCGTCCTTGTTCCTATCTGCAGGAAAGTCAGAGATATTGTCGTTACAGTGAAGACAAATTTGACAGCCAGGTCACCTTTATCAAACCCATGTTTTTTGAAGAGGGGACTGAGGATTATAAAAAATGGGAAAAGGCGATGATTGAGACGGAAAAAATTTATCTGAAATTGCTGAAAACCTCTTCCCCGCAAGCGGCAAGAACCGTTCTACCCAATTCATGCAAGACCGAACTTATCACCTATGCCAATCTTATCGAGTGGGTTCATATTTTCAAATTACGCACGTCCCGTGCTGCGGAACCATCCATGCGAGAAGTTATGATCCCGCTTCTTGATGACTTCAAAAAACGATTTCCAACCGTATTTGCAGACTTGAACGTTGAAAATTAATAGAGTATGTTAATTGTTTCAAACATGGATGTTTATTGCTTAACTATCAGTAATTACTAGATAACATTAATCAACCAAAAAACATTAGGGAGGAAATTATGGCATTCGATGCTGTGAACATGGCAGACTGGCAGATATCAGAAGCTGCTGAAAAAAACATGCCCACACCGGAAGAGTGGACCGAAAAACTTGGACTTCAGAAGGATGAAGTGCTGCCCATGGGCAGACTGTGCAAGCTCGATTTCCTGAAGATCATCAACCGGCTCAAGGATAAACCGGATGGTAAATATATCGAAGTTACCGCGATTACTCCAACCCCACTGGGCGAAGGCAAGAGCACCACTTCATGCGGTTTGATGGAAGGCATGGGTAAACGAGGATTGAATGTTGGCGGCGCTCTGCGTCAGCCTTCAGGCGGCCCGACCATGAATGTCAAAGGCACTGCAGCCGGCGGCGGCAACTCCCTGTTGATCCCGATGACCGAATTTTCCCTGGGTCTCACCGGTGATATCAACGATATCATGAACGCCCATAACCTCGGTATGGTGGCGCTCACCGCCCGCATGCAGCATGAACGGAACTATAACGATGAGCAGCTTGCCAGATTGACCGGCATGCGGCGTCTCGATATCGATCCCACCCGGGTTGAGATGGGTTGGATTATTGATTTCTGCGCCCAGGCCTTGAGAAATATCATTATAGGTATCGGCGGACGCACCGACGGATTTACCATGCAATCCAAATTCGGTATTGCCGTGGGATCTGAGTTGATGGCCATCCTGGCTGTCGCCACAGACCTGGCTGACTTGAAAGAAAGAATCAACAATATCACCGTGGCCTTTGATAAGAGCGGCAAACCGGTTACCTGTCGTGACCTGGAAGTGGGTAACGCCATGGCTGCCTTCATGCGTAACACCATCAACCCAACCCTGATGTGTACGGCCGAGTACAATCCCTGCCTGGTCCATGCCGGTCCATTTGCCAATATTGCTGTGGGTCAGTCATCAATTATCGCCGACAGAGTAGCATTGAAACTTTTTGATTATAATATTACCGAGTCCGGTTTTGCAGCTGATATCGGATTTGAGAAATTCTGGAATGTCAAGTGCCGTTACTCCGGCCTCAAACCCCATGTCTCAGTTCTTACCGCGACTATCCGCGCCCTGAAGATGCACGGCGGCGGTCCCAAGGTAGTTGCCGGAAAACCTCTTGATGATGCATACACCAAAGAAAACGTGGGACTGGTTGAAAAGGGCTGTGAAAACATGGTCCATTTGATTGGAGTTATCCGCAAGGCCGGTATCAACCCAGTAGTCTGCATCAACCGTTTCTATAGCGATACCGATGAAGAGTGTAAAGTCGTTCGCAGGATCGCCGAGGCTGCCGGTGCTCGCTGCGCCGAGTCCAAACATTGGGAATTGGGTGGCGAGGGAGCCCTGGAATTCGCTGATACAGTTGTCGAAGCCTGCAACGAAGAAAACGATTTCAAATTCCTCTATC
Source organism: Pseudomonadota bacterium (assembly GCA_018823135.1). Lineage (NCBI taxonomy): Bacteria > Pseudomonadati > Pseudomonadota > Pseudomonadota bacterium. The sequence goes on along the minus strand of JAHJJF010000012.1, from coordinate 821 downwards.
CACTGGAAATGAAGCTGCGTGATCGTGTAAATGTAATAGCTCGGGAAGTCTATGGTGCCGACGGGGTTGACTGGTCTGCCGAGGCTAATGCCAAGGCCGAAATGCTGGAAAAAGATCCCAAGTACGCCGACTTTGCCACAATGATGGTGAAAAGTCACCTGAGCCTCTCCCACGATCCGACCTTGAAAGGTGTACCCAAAGGCTGGCGGCTGCCCATCCGCGATGTGTTGATCTATTCCGGCGCTAAATTCCTGTGCCCCTGTGCCGGCACCATCAGCCTGATGCCGGGAACCAGTTCCAATCCGGCCTTCCGTCGTATTGATGTTGACACGGAAACCGGTAAAGTCTCAGGACTGTTTTAAATAGTAATACCAAGCTGATTTTATTTTTATAAAGGGCTGCCTCACTTTTGAGACAGCCCTTTATTTTTGAGATGTTGCCAGGGTACAAGGCTTTTTCAAGTAAAAAGTATTTACTCGATTTATAATTTGGTAAACCGAGGACTAATTCTTGCTGCTCTCAGTTTCCCAGCTACTTTTTAAAGCCAAACAGGGGCTTCACATAATATCCTTGAATACCCTGATTCTGCTGATTTCAGACCCATCTCAAGCCTTTTGACAATATCTCTGTTGAAACTATTAAAAAATACTATTATATAAAAATAATTCGTCATTCAGTCATTTTTTCGATTTCATCAAAAATGTGATGAACCTGCAGATAAGCCAGAGTAACGAGACGTAGAAAAGTCGCGGTATCAAAAGGTCCACCACATAAAATTAACTGGTTATCAAGTAATAACTCGATGAAATCAGTCTTTTTGC